>NZ_JAWJTF010000046.1:0-66218 GCF_048836525.1 Nostoc sp. CALU 546 | reverse complement strand
TTTCAGTTTTGTTCTTGACAGGTTTAGTTTTATTGGCTGACAGAACGATTCCACTGTGGCGAGAGAAGAATTTTGCAGGTTCGGTGGTCAGTGAATCGAACATTTGTCTGTAGGTCGCGCTTTTGCGGTTTGGTTCCCTGATATTGGGTTCTAGGGGTAGGTCTGTGGGGAACGAGTCTACATGAGCAGTGGCAATGATGCAATTGGGGTTGGCTTGAAAATAGTTATCTATCTTGATGTTCCAAGTCTTGGGCATAGTTTGTTGTTAGCCGAGCGTCAAATTTCATATTAACCCTACTATTGAGCTACAGATACCGGATTTATCTGGAGGAACGATTGAAGAAGAATTCAGCTATTCTGAATTAAGGAGTCAGAATTAATAGAAGTATTCCAAGAGCAAAAGTCTGTTGCGCCGTCTGCTGTTGTGAAAGTTCCACCCGACCCAACTTCCCCTGAAAAGAGCCAAGTAAAAATACTTAGTCCTCGATCGCCTCAACACCTAGTTGTTTCAGTCGCTCAAGGTTATCCTTCATAGTCTTGATCGCTTCTGGAGAGTGCCCCTGCCAATCCATGATCTCGCCCATGACCCGCAGAGGCTCCCGTGAGCGGTATGACTTCGTTGGATTACCTGGGAATTTCTTGTCCGTCACATTGGGGTCATCCTCGATCAGTCCGAGCGGTTCCACGATGTAGATTCTGCCGCGTCCCTCGCCGAGAGCTAGTTCAGCCCCCCAGGTTGCCGCTTCCATTGTGGCAGCCAGATAAACGTAGGTCGCCTTCTTCCTCTGACCGTAGTTAGAGTGATAACCGGGTTCGATTAGTTCTCCTGGCTTCAGGTCTGCCCGTGTCCCATGATAAAGAGTCAACTCCGTGACCGTTCCCGTTACCCGCAACGGCTCGCGGGAGCGATATGACATCGACAGATGCTTTGGAGACTTCTGCTTTGTGAGTTCGGGGACATTTTCAATCTGACCGAGCGGCTCTACGATGTAGACTCTGCCTTGACCTAAGCCTAGCGCTAGCTCTGCCTCCCAGATCGCCGCATCCAAGTTGGGGGTTAGGTAAACATAGGTTGCCATCCTATCCCGCTCACCCACATCCGGGGGATTGCAGGACTCGATCAGGTCTCCTAGCTTCAGGTCTGCCTTTGTACCGTGGTAGAACTGCTGCGAACTCAGATCGTTGATCGCTGCCATCGGCTTCCTCCTTTTACTGTTCGACTGCATTGAAATCACGGGATAGTTATAACCTTTGCTGCAAAACCTACCAACTTGGCGTTCGTCAAAGACGTGCCGAACGCGTTGCCTCTCGTTCACGAAGTGTCTCCGATAGGAGAAGAGAAGGTATCGCCCTTACCTCAAAACGAAAAATTACCCAGCTATATCCTTCCCACTCAAGTAATTCATAGCTCTGGGTTTCCTCTTGCCTATAGGGACTAATGATTTCTTGGGTGCTTGTGGCGGACGACATATTTCACAGTAGAGCGGTCGGACCCCAAACGTTTCTCGTTGCGTGGGTTGTTCGCACTGCTTACATACGAAGTTAAAAACGCGAGTGTGAATTTCCCGCTTGTGCGCTCTGACAGTGTACTCTCTAACTTGGATTTCTTTGCTTGCCATTGCTTATTGCAATTAGTGACTTTTTGGATCTTAGCTTTTGCTAAGAAGATTTCAATGCTCTGGGTAAACATAATCACCCGTTTTGTGAATGGGAATTTTCATGGCTACGCCAAAGCCAGAGTGAGAGTTGCAACGACTAAACCCAACTGCAACGCCTCACTACATTGAAAAATCACAAACATTTGGAGTTAATTATGGATATCCAAGCTACTCTCACCCTCACGATCCAAGCAGTCGTTATGAGCTTTGTTGCGCTGATGGTTTTTGACTTTATAGATAGTTTGTGGGTTGTACCTTTGCCCCCAGTCGGATGGGAGCCATCGGTTATTGAACGGCCCACAGTTTCCGCAACAGCACTACAACCTACTCCACAACAGGAAATCCAAGAAGCCACTCCAAGGGCGATCGCATTTGAGAAGATTTCCCCTGCATTCCTCACAAGTTTGAAATGCAGAGGGGCGGAGGGGAGTGAACAAGGCACATTGAACTCTCCTCTGCTCCCACTAGTGAACCGACACTTACACAGGCTTTGAGCAAGGCGTGAGAAATCCGAGTCAAACGGCTACGCCAAAGCGAAAGTGATGTATTCATATATATAGATATGGTCAGCCTTATAGCCACGCAAGGAACTCTGTTTGACCTAGAAACAGTTCTGGATTATGGGCAATCAATCCTCAACGTTGCTCAAGAACTCACCAAATCACTGATTGAGCAACGGACTATTTCCACCAGGACAATCCAAGCCCAGATGAATCGCTATTTTCTAGGCACTGCTGCGTCCGGCGCATGGCAGTGGAAAGATGCTTACGAGGCAATGGAAGTGGCGCAAATATTATATCTGCGTCATCGGGGAATTAAGATTTTATCACAACAACCTCAAGTGGTTGTGCAACAATTAGAAGAATTAACAGCCCTCTGCCCAACCCAAACACGGCGTAGTGAAGAGTCAGTACAGCTTCAGCAATTCTCCACCCCTCTGCCGCTTGCTTATCTAGTAGCCAAAGCAGGATTTATAAAGGCTGATGATTTGATTTTGGAGCCAAGTGCCGGAACTGGTCTATTGGCACAAATGGCTAAACTGCACAGTGCAAGTCTGATGCTCAACGAGCTTGCACCCGATAGATCGAAGATTCTGCGTCGGTTGTTTCCAGGTACACCATTATTCTCAGTAAACGCGGAACAGATTAACGACTATCTGGTTGGCAAGACTCAGCCCTCAGTTGTGCTGATGAATCCACCTTTCTGTGCATCTCCCAAAATCAACAGTCGCAATCCCGACGCAACAAAGAGGCATATCAACTCGGCATTGCAAAGACTGGCTGACGGTGGACGGCTGGTAACAATCACAGCCAATTGGTTCTCTCCCAATAATCCTACTTGGCGAGAGACTTTTGTTAGGTGGCACTCAGAAGCACGAGTTTTAATGTCAGTCGGGGTTAACGGCAAGGTTTACTCAAAACATGGGACAACTATCGACACTCGGATTACAGTGATCGACAAAGTTCCGGCTGACTCCAGCGAAATCCCTTGTATTACTGAAACTTTGGATCTGCCTGAAATACTGGCATTAATTGAGCAGTTGCCACAGAGGTCTTCGTGGGAACGCTCAGATATCAAAGCTGCTGCGGCAATCGCAAAAGTTGTTCAATTACCAAAACGCTCTGTGGTAGCTCAAGCAGAAACACTTTCTTCAATTCCAGATGTGGTTATTCTGGAATACGAAGTCGTCGAATGGTCTGCTACAGAAGGACTCAAAGATACCTTATATGAAACCTATCGCCCACAACGAATCAGAATTAAGGACGCTTTACCTCATCCCTCGCTGCTTTGCGAAAGTGCAGCCCTAGCACTTGTCTCGCCACCAGCACCAACTTATAAACCGCATCTTCCTAGCAATATTATCGCACAAGGCTTGTTGTCAGAGGCACAGCTTGAGAGCGTTATTTACGCAGGTCAGGCGCACTGTGAATTTTTGTCTGGGTCTTATATTGTGAATGATTCATGGGATAATGTGACTGTTGCGGCTCAGGGCGAGGAAAATGCCGTCAAATTTCGTCGTGGCTGGTTCTTAGGCGATGGCACGGGTGCTGGTAAGGGTAGACAATGTGCAGGAATCATCCTCGACAACTGGTGTCAGGAACGAAGAAAAGCAATCTGGGTATCAAAAAGTTCTGCATTAATTGAAGATGCCCGTAGAGACTGGTGTGCTTTAGGAGGTAGTGAGAAAGATATCATTGACCTGGGCAACATCAAACTTGGCGACCCCATCCCTTTCACCCAAGGCATTCTCTTCTGCACGTACTCAACTCTACGTTCTCAAAAGGGAGGTAAAAGTCGGCTCAAGCAAATCGTTGAATGGGCAGGCAAGGACTTTGAGGGAGCGATCGCATTTGATGAGTGTCACGCGATGGGTAACGCAATGGCTCAAGAGGGTAAACTCGGTATGGTTGCGGCATCCCAGCAAGGCATTGTTGGGCTGCGGTTGCAAAATGCTTTACCTGGGGCAAGAGTTGTCTATGTCTCCGCGACTGGAGCGACAAAGGTTTCTAACCTATCTTATGCAAATCGTCTGGGGCTTTGGCAGACTGGAGATTTCCCGTTTACCTCCCGTGAGGATTTTGTGGAATCCATTGAGGGCGGTGGTATCGCTGCGATGGAAATCGTAGCCAGGGATCTCAAGGCTTTGGGGCTGTATCTGGCGCGGAGCCTTTCATTCGAGGGAGTTGAGTATCAAACTCTCTACATTGATTTAACGCCGAGGCAGGAACGGAGCTATAACAGCTATTCCGATGCTTTTCAGGTTATTCATAATAATTTAGAGAAAGCGTTAGAAGCTTGCAATATAACTGGTGACAAGACTTACAACCGTGCTGCAAAGATGAGCGCAATGTCTCAGTTTGAGTCGCACAAGCAAAGATTCTTCAATCATCTGCTGACCGGGATGAAATGCCCTACCCTGATCAAAGCGATTGAGCAGGATTTAGTCCACGGTCTTGCAGTTGTCATTCAAATAGTTTCGACTAATGAAGAACTTTTGAAACGACGACTTGATGAAGTTCCTGCTTCGGAATGGAAGGATCTCAATCTTGACTTGACTCCACGAGAATATGTGATGGATTACCTGATGAGTGCTTTCCCTGTTCATCTTCATTCCATCCATTCAGGTGCTGACGGTGAAGAACGCTCAGAACCAGTCTTTGATGCCGATGGTTCTCCAGTTATTTCACAAGAAGCTGTAGCTTTGAGAGATGCCTTAGTCGATAAGTTAGCATGTCTTGATCCAATCCCTGGTGCATTAGAACAATTGCTGTGGCATTTTGGTAATAAGCAAGTGGCTGAAGTTACGGGTCGCAGCAAGCGAGTTCTGAAAGATGATTCAGGGCGTTTGTTTGTAGATTTGAGAGGCAGTGGGGCGAATATTGCCGAAACTGCCGCGTTTATGCAGGGAGACAAACAAATCCTCATCTTCAGTGACGCTGGTGGGACAGGCAGAAGTTATCATGCCGATCTAAATGCTGCGAATCGTCGGCGGCGATCGCACTACCTGCTTGAAGCCGGATGGAGAGCAGACAACGCAATCCAAGGACTTGGGCGATCGCACAGAACTAACCAAGCATCAGCACCCGTGTTCAGACCTGTTACCACTAACGTCATCGGTGAACGCCGCTTTATCTCAACCATTGCCCGAAGGCTGGATAGCTTGGGCGCTCTTACTCGTGGTCAACGGCAGACGGGTGGCAATGGGATATTTGAGGCTAAGGATAATCTGGAGTCTAACTATGCAGAACACGCCCTGTATGAGTTATTCAGACAAATATACCAAGGTCGATTTTATGAAGTGCCTTTAGGAAAGTTCGAGCAAATGACTGGACTGTGCTTAACCTCTCACGAAGGCGGGATGAAAATCGACTTGCCTCCATTGCGGCAATTCCTCAATCGCCTGTTGGCTTTACGCATCGATATGCAAAACATCATTTTCGAGCGTTTTGAGTTGTTGCTAAGTCAACAGATTGAAGCAGCGATCGCGGCTGGTGTCTATGAGATGGGTGTGGAGACTTTACGGGCTGAACGGTTTACTGTTGAGAGCCAGGAAGCTGTGTACACCCACCCTGCCACAGGTAGCATAACGAACTATCTCAAGATAGAACGCACTCAGAAGAATAACATCAGAACGGCTGACGAAATGCTTGAGTTTGCCAGTATGTACCAGGGGAAATTGATGGTTAACACCAAGTCTGGTCATGCTGCTGTGTCAATTCCGACACATAGTATCTACGACGCTGATGGTGGTGTTGTACCAAGAGTGTTACTCGTCCGTCCACAGAAAGAAATCCGTATACCAGTCAAGGATTTAGAATCTTCCACTTGGAAAGCGGTTTGTGTCGATGCGTTCGTCGCAGGGTGGTCGAAGGAAGTGGACACACTGCCCAAGTTCACAACCGATTATCTGCACTTAGTCACTGGTATTTTGTTGCCCATTTGGAAGATACTACCACAGCACAATAGTAGAGTATTCCGACTGCAAACCAGCGATGGACAAAAGATTCTCGGTCGGGTGGTGAATGCTCACGACATCCAAACCGTGCGCGAACAACTCGGACTAAGGAACCAGCTGCTTTCTCCAGAAGAACTTGTGAAGCTGGTACTCAACGAGAGATATACACAGCAGTTGCCGGGTGGCGTAACTTTACGGCGTTCTTACATTGCCGCAGAACCTCGCATAGAACTGGTTAATTCTATCTCACTGGCAGAGCGACTGGTGGCTATTGGATGTTTTACCGAGATCATCAACTGGCAAAAGCGGATATTCATTCCAGTTTCAGACAAAGCACCAGCTATTCTAGCGGCTGTGATTGAAATCTTGGGATAAGTCAAAAGCTGATGTATTTATTAGATACATCAGCTTATTTTCACTCAAACAAGAGTATGAAGAAAGGGAAAGGGAACTTTTAATGTAGTTCAAAGAATGACTCTTGTCCCAAATGCTTCACATAATTTTCTACTAGATCCTGGAGATTACCTAGCGTGCCGATTTCAATCCAGTCATCGATTCTTCCCAAAAAACAATATCTTTGAGTCAGAAATGCCCGTTGTTCCCGATCAATCAATACGAAACGAAGCATCGGTGAATAAGAAATAGAAAGCTTAAGTTTAGTTTTCCCTTCTATCATCTCATTTCTTCCAGAAAAATTTAATAGTTCTGACAAGCTTTCGTCCCAAAGCTCCCGGACATGGGATTAGTAGTTGCTATCAGCTAAGGCTTTCGCAGTTTCTTACATTTTCAATGCTATTAAAGCCCTTATTGATTAGCTCTTTGTTCACTAGCTCGATCAACTCGCTGCCACAGTTTACGGTCTTCTCGATAAATAGCCAACGCTGCAATCGCATCTTTTGCATCAATGTCTTTTCCTTGAGCCACTAGTGAAATCAGGTAATCTATTGCTTTATCTTGTCGCAACATCCCAATTGCTAGTAACAATGTGCGCCGAAGTTCTACGTTTCTTGTTTGCTGCCAGCAATTTCTGAGATGATCAAATGCTTCCTCTAATCGTGATTCACCCAACGTCAATGCTGCTAACTCACAGATTTGCTCCTTCGGATCAAAAAGAAAACTAGCAACTATTGCAAGTGAATCAGCCGGAGCCAGTTGTAACAAACCACTGAAGCACTCTGAAATCACCTGTGGTGCTTGATCACCTATGCGGGTTTTAAAACGAAGTAAAGGTACACCTTGGGGATTTCCTGTGTAGGCGATCGCTTTTGCAGCAGCAGTTCTTGCTTCTGGTTTGGGGTCAGCTAGTAGATCGGCTAATTCGTTCATTACATCTGAGTAGTTCATTCTCACCAGACCTAAAGCACATATACCCCGAAGATGGGCAGCAGTGTCTTCAACTCCTCCCCATACTGGCTCCATCTGAATATGTCGAATCCCTTGCAGAAAAAGGTTTTCATCGCTGTATTCTAAGTGATACAGTGTTTGTGCTATCTCTTTTTTGGCAAGACAATTTTGGTCTACTTGTGCGGGTTTGATCATCATTCGAGCAAAAGCTTCTACAAGATCAGTAACCAACCCAGTGATAGTAGATTCGCCGACTATCTTGGCTGCTTGGGCAACAGCTATAGAATATTTACTCTTGAGGACTTGGCGTAAAATTATGATCCCTTCTTCACTTGTCGAATGCTGTCGAATTTGGGCAAGAATAGATAAAGTTTCTTCTAGTTTTTGTGATTTTGGCATATATCATCCCACAAATAGGCACTCTGTTTTGGACTTCAAGCATTTACCATAAAAGTAGGGAATTAGAATTTGTCAAAGCGCATTTCTCACTTTTAAACTACAAATTATTAATAAATATTATTGCCCCAAATAACCACAAAGCTCTTGATAGTTCGCTTGTACTATAATACCATTAACCATTTCATTTTTTAACAAAGTCTGGGGGTTTAACTTCCCTGGTTCTATCATCCAGTTCGTTTTGATACTTAAGCTAAATCCCCGTTACTTTCACATAATTGGAAATTGTTTTTATGTCTTTGTGAATGGATGATTCAATGAGAGGGCAAACGCTTAGGTTTTAGCTGATAGACTAATGGATTATTCAATTGCGATTACAACTCTCAAACATTCAGATCCTATCTTGGCAAGGCTAATAGAAATTATTGGAGATTGCAAACTCTATCAAGTACAACAAACTGGAGACTTGCTCTTTTCCCTATCTCGGTCAATTCTTTACCAGCAAATTTCCGGCAAGGCTGCTGGGAGCATTCATAGCAAATTTTTGCAACTTTATCCTCATAGCCCTTTCCCCACAGCTTTAGATATCCTCAACACCCCAGATGAAGTTTTGCGAGGAGCAGGTATTTCACGCCCCAAAGTTTTGTATTTGAAAGACCTTGCCCAAAAAGTTCTAGATGGATTGCCTACCCTAGATCAATTGCAGGCAATGGAAGATGAATCAATTATCGAAGCTTTAACACCAATAAAAGGCGTTGGGCGTTGGACGGTGCAGATGCTGCTTATGTTCCGTTTACATCGGCTTGATGTTTTACCTGTTGATGACTTAGGTATTCGTGCAGGGATTCGCAGAGTTTATAGTTTAGCAGAACTTCCTAATAAAAAGACTGTAGAAGATTTAGGACAAATGTGGAAACCCTATCGTTCTATTGCCTGTTGGTATCTGTGGCAAGGTTTAGAGATAAAAGATAACTAAGCAATAGCAACAATAATCCACTGTTCCACAGATTTCCTCGCTCAACGTCCCTACTAAGCATAAAATTAAATTGTCAAGGGTTAAGAATTATGGGGTTATACTCGCAAGTTATCTTTCCCCGTCTTCTCGACTGGAGTTTGTCACTTCCGACCTTAGCTAAATATCGTCAGGAATTGCTAGCCGATGTAACAGGAGAAATTCTGGAAATTGGGTTTGGAACTGGATTAAATTTGGCTTACTATCCTTGTAGTATTCACAAAATCACTACAGTTGACGTGAATCCTGGAATGAATGCTTTGGCAAACAAGCGGATTAGTGACTCTGGTATCATAGTTGAACAACTCCTGCTATCAAGTGAAAATCTCCCGATGCCAGACAATACATTTGATAGTGTGGTCAGCACTTGGACTTTGTGCAGTATTGCAAATGTACACCAAGCACTCCGAGAGGTTTATCGAGTACTAAAACCGGGTGGTAGATTTTTTTTCGTAGAACATGGGTTGAGTGATAAGCCTAATGTACAGGTTTGGCAGCATCGCCTCACACCAATTCAAAAAGTCGTAGCCGATGGATGTCACCTGAATCGAGATATTCAAAAATTGATAGAACAGCATTTTGACCATGTAGAGCTAAAACAGTTCACACCTGAAAGTTTTTCAGATTTGATGGCTCATTTATACCTTGGATGTGCAACTAAGAAAGCATTGTAATTTTTGGCGGTAAGGCAATAGACTTATCCGCAATTCCTAAATGCTTATGAGGCAAGGCTTTGAGGGATTAGATAGAAGCTGCGATCGCGTCATGAAAGCCACGAGAAAAGTAGGATTTTGATACTATAAATGGCTATTTTATCAAAACTTGCTGCCAAGATAGAAGAAAAAAACTCATTTTTAAGAGCAGCTACCAATTATTTATGTGAATAAAACTAATCGATTTAGTCGTAATCTAACTAATCCACAAATAGTTTTAATTACTTGACTGTATTTGTTCCTATTCAGACCGAACCTTTCACTAGCAATTCTGAATGTCTTGAGCCGACATATAAGATGTTCAACGGCTATTCTTCTGGAAGATAATTCTTTATTCTGGATTTGTTGTAATTCAGTGATTTCAGTTTTTTTAGTTTTTTTATGTGGTGTGGTAATCGTTTCTTCTCCCTTGTAAGCTTTATCACCTAAAAATTTCTGTCTGGGTGAAAATTTATGATGAGTTTCTCTAAACAAATTTATATCACTAGTTTTACCTAGTTTTCCAATTGTGACATCTACGATATCTTCACCATTAGGCAAGACAATAATTTGGTTTTTTAGTGTGTGCATCTTTTTCTTGCCTGAATAGTATTTTTTCTGTTCTTCATAGTCTGAAGGTCTCTCTATTGCTTGCTCTGCACTATCTACAATCAATTCATAATCTAGTAAGATTTGACGCAGTTTTTGATACTTCTCTTCATCTCCCTGCACTTCTTCCATTTGCGATGCTGGCAGTATTTCTCTCAAAATTTTTATCCAATAATTAAACGCATCATTCGCTTTCGTTTTGGAGACATCAAACAGTAAACCTAATATCTCAAAAGTTGGTTTTTGTCTGAGATATACTAAACACAGACATATTCCTTCTTTTGACGACATCTCTGGTTTCCGTCCACCACCCTTAGTGATAATACGGATTTTATTTTTTTCAATTTCAGCTTGTTTCTCCTTATGTCTTTCTTCCGCTAAACTTACTAATGCTAAAAAGTGTTCATAATTTATTCCTATTAGTCGTTTTGCTTCCTGTGGGTGCAACTCTATTCTCACTAAAGGGCTTGTCATACTAAATGTCAATTATTTCTAGTTTCTTCTAATTATTCCATTTTTTTGTATTAAGGATAGGTCTAATGACCAACCTGGTATACATACAGATAGATACATTTCTCGTCATTGCTCACTAGATAAATCGTTGTATTACGCTGATGTTAAATATCATTACTCAATAGATTGATGTTAGCCTGGGATTAAAGTAGTGCTTAGAGTTACCCAACAATCACTTATCAAAGCCTCCCGCATGGCTCGTTCATCGATAAAAGTCTGTTGTAAAAGTCAGTTTCCCCAAGCTCGCGCAAATTGACCTGAAAGCCACGCATGATGTGGTTGAGTGATGCAAATCAATCCATACTTTGATAAGCGATGCAGCATGAGTTTTAATCTCAACGTATTCCTAACCTTTCAACTTACACTTGCTTTAGGGTCATTTACCATCACCTGCGGGTTAAATCCTCAAAGCATAGGCAAGCGCACAACGTTTCAACAGGTTTATTCTAGAGTGGTAAAACTTGCTAGAGTAGATTTTTCATGATTGAAATAAGCGTAAATAGGTAAACCAAAATTTTCAATAATAACGAATTTACTACGTTTAAGTTTTTGCTCTAGCTAGTTTTGCCACGCTAGAAAGTTTCATGCACGGTTTTATAGCCGAGTCAGAGAGGTGACTTTCTGGCTTAGGCATCCAGTTAGGGAAATATTGCGAGTGTTGAGGTTTGATATCTAATATGATACCAACTTACTACTGAGGTTTTATGCAATGGAATATAGCCATTTGCGAAATAATTGTGTTAGGCGCGGCATAATCACATAAGTGAGTAGGGCGACACCGAGTCCTGTGCTAATCAGTTGACTAAGCAATACAGGCAACCCAGACAACAACGGTGCTAACAAACGATTGAGCTGAGGAAGAGTGAAGAACACTCCCAACCACGTCACTAACATCATTTTGTAGCGGGATGGTGGCGACTTCATCGGCTTGTTTGAGAGAGTAAACCAAGTTTCCAATCCGGTCAGTGTTTGAAGGGCTTCCGGCTTTTGAATCAAGGGCTGCAATCGCTCAATCCACTCCCGCCTAACATCAGATTCTAGCCAGGTCTTGAGATTGTCGTAGCAATCGAACTTGAGAATGACCACGTACTCCGGATGGGTGTGATCCTGGGGTCGAATAGTGCTGACACCCAGATGCCCCTTGAATTTTCGTGCATCTGCCGCAATGCCATGAAACCATGCTTCGTAACCTTCCTCGCGCCCCGGTCTCACTACATGACAGATCACAGATGTGACTAAATAATTTTCTTCACTGCTATTAATCGCCGATGGTTCATCCAACATAGAATCTAATACCAATTTTATATGAAGCTGCATATAATGGAGAAAACAAACTTGATAAATTAAAATAACCATGAGCCGCCCTTTTAAGATTGAAATCGCAGAGAGCGAAGAAGAACTTAAAAAACGTCTACAAACAGCGAATTTAGGAAACCAGAAAGAAAAGCTTATTATGCTGTGGTGGATAAAAAGCGGGCAGGTTAAGGAGCAGCAAGAAATCGGAAAACGCTTGGCAAAAGATACTTCAACGGTCACGAGATGGTTGCAGAAGTACAGAACTGATGGGATATCAGGCTTATTAGAAATCAAAAAGGCACCAGGAGCAAAACGGAAAATCGATGATCCTGCGATCGCAGCACTTGAGGAGGAGTTAAAAACAGGAAAAGGCTTTAGTAGCTATGGTGCAATAGTTGAGTGGTTAAAAAAAGAACACGGACAAGATATAGAGTATGCAACGGTTTATGCGTGGGTTCGATATCGATTAGGGGCAAAACTAAAAGTGCCTCGCCCTCAAAGCCATAACCAAGACGAGAAATTGGTATCTGAATTTAAAAAAAACTCGGAATCATTCTTAATTGTCTAGAAAAACATTTAGCACCCGGCAAGTGTGTTCGCTACCTGTGCCAGGATGAAACTAGGGTTGGACTCAAAACTCTTACAGGAAAAGTGATTACAGCTTCTGGAGTCAAGCCCACTGTTAAGGTGATATGGCCAAGAGATAACTTTTGGATTTATGGTGCAATTGAACCATTGACTGGAGATCATTTTCTCTATGAGTACCCAAAACTCAATGGTGAGTGTTTTCAACAGTTCTTAGACTGGCTATCTGTGCAATTAGGCTCGGATTATGCAATTTTACAGATTGATCAAGCGCCTGCTCATACCAGTTCAAAGATCCGTTGGCCGGAGAATATTATTCCTCTGTTTCAACCATCATCATCCCCTGAACTCAATCCCATTGAGAGACTTTGGCAATTCCTGAAAAAACCTCTCAAAAATCACCTTTTCTCTTCTTTACACGCTTTACGCGATCGCATCCAAGAATTATTCGACCAACTTACTTTTGAGCAGGTGATTTCTGCCTCTTCTTATAATTTTATCCTAGAAGCTCTTTTCTATGCAGCTTCATATTAAATTGGTATAACGTTATAGGTAATTTGATCTTTAAAAAAGAAAAACGGCTCTTACCTTGCCTGTACAGACCCTAAAACTGAAACGTCGTCCGAATGGTGCCAACAAAAATGGTGTCATTATTGCTGTTGTGATCGGGGTTGATAATGACGACCGCACCAGGAGTAATTGAGACATTATCGTTCACTTGCAATCGATATAAGGCTTCAAAATGCAATGAGGTGTTGCGATCTACTACCCCAAACTCATTGCTGATCACTTTGGGGGGTTGTCCAAAGACAAAGCCCAATAGGTTGCCTTCCTTGCCCAAATCTGGAAATCCAAAATTAACAGCATAGTAAAAGATCTCAGCGCTGGGATCATTGGGGATATCTTGTGCCGATGCTTGGAGATATCCTACCCAGCCCCCTAATCTGAAGGCAGGGTTGAGCCAGGAAGCTGCAAGACTATAGCTATTCCCAACAATGTTTTTACTGGCTCCATTGAAGGGGTCATTGGTAATGGTACTACTTGTACTGATATCGATCGCATTCAAAGAACGAGCATAGGTTAAGCCAAAACTTAAGGATTTCGTAGGTTTTAATGTCAGTTGTGCTAGGGCAGAGTAGGAACCATCAAATAATCCAGATCCCGCAGTCGGGTTGTTGGCTTCACTAGCAAGATAAACCAGTGCCAAATTGATGGCTGAGTTGAAGTTATAACTGATACCAATGCCTGTCCCACCTGTTTCTTCACGATAGATAGGGCTGCGAATCCCCAATGCGGAGATAGAACCTCTGCCATCACTACCCAATAGAGGGTTAATGGTATCGACCACATCAAATGACGTACCTTGAGCGATCGCACTCACTTTAACAGCAGACCCGATGGGAAATTGATAATAGAGTTGATTGAGAATTAACTGATTACCTGTATCACTATCAAAACTTAGGCGAGCCATATTTGTGCCTGTGGCTTCCCTAAAGTTGGGAATATTGCCAGCCTGAAATCGAATTCTCAGTAAATCTTGCCCCGTAAAACTGGTGTTAAATATCAACCGCACGCGATCACTAAAAATGATATTATCACCGACTTTACCCCTGGAGCCAGATGTTTCTGCTGCTGGTACAGCTTTCTCATCACCAAATGCACCACTCACAGCAAAAACTGCTTCTCCAGTAAATTTTGTCGTCGTCGAGAATTGCTGAGACTCGAATTGATCTGTGCGGGCTGCTAAAGAATCTACCCGTCCACGCAATATTGAGAGTTCTGCTGCAAATTCCTGCTGAAGTCTTTGCAAAGTTTGTAAATCTTCCTTCTTAATCAAATCTGCTGTCGCACTTTCTAGTAGCTGATTGAGCCGATCGAGACAAGCATTCAACCCGACAGCAAACTCATAACGAGTGATTGAGCGATTGCCCTGAAATGTTTGATCGGGATAACCAACAATGCAGTCGTAGCGATCGACTAAGGCTTGCAATGCTTGAAATGCCCAATCTGTAGGCTGCACATCAGTAAGCTGATTCACAGATGTGACTTGCTCGGGCAACGTATCTTCGGCAGTAGCAGACCTAGAAAGGCATTGCTGAGTAAGGCATACTCCAAAGATCAGAGATGACGAGAGAATTAATTGAGAAAAAAGTTTCATTGAGAACAACCACCTTAGAGACACCAGATTGTTCGGCAATTTTTTACCAAGAAGTAGTTGTCACCGCTATGTTTCAAGTAAAGTTGATAACCTAGCGATGACAATACCAACTCAGTTACACACGAGCTAAAATAGACACTTTCTCATTATTTACTGGGAGATCCAGCACTTGAGTTTGCTGCATAGCTAGTCATCAGGTTTTTGTAGTCAGGAATAAACCCTGCTAAAAGACTACCTAGCCCTTCAATATCGTTACGCCAGTCACGGTGCAATTCACCCACAACGCTAAACCAATTGACCAATTGAACTCCAGCACGAGACATTCGATCCCAAGCTGCATAGCGACAGGCTTCATCAAAGGTTCCAGAGGCATCGGTGACAACAAAAACGTCATAACCTGCCTCCAATGCCGAAAGCGCACAAAAAGTAACACATACATCGGTGACAATCCCGGCAATGATTAATTGCTTTTTGCCTGTGGCTTCTACTGCTTTCACAAAGTCCTCGTTGTCCCAAGCATTGATCTGTCCGGGGCGGGGAATAAAGGGAGCATCGGGAAACTTCTCTTTCAGTTCAGGGATGATGACACCATTGGGGCCATCCTCAAAGCTAGTTGTCAAAACTGTAGGCAGGTTAAAAAACTTGGCTGCACTTGCCAGTGCTAACACATTATTTTTGAAGTCGGCTGCACCAATATCACGCACAAGTGAGAACAGTCCAGTTTGGTGATCGACCAGCAGCACCGCAGCATTATTTTTGTCTAACCGGTTGTACTTGAATGTAGACATGAGTTATTGATCCTAATTTGAGTTATTGGGAATGAGGAATTGCAGAATGCTCTAAATAGCTTATGGCGTAAGCTGTTGCGAGATGGACTCAGTGTCCCAACGCGCCTAAAGGACGCAGCGAACGCCGTCTGCGGGGATTTTGAGACCGATGAGGTAGTCGGCGACGATATCGTTGACACACGCATTGTCGGCGGTGAGGGCTACACCGTGCTGTTCGCCCTCGACGGTCAGCAGGCTCGCGCCGAGCGTCTTGGCGAGGCTGATACCGCCTTCGTGCCATGCCTTGCCATATTCGGAGCCGCCGCGAATGTTGGCGATCGCGATCGCCGCGTTTGCCGCTTCTAAAATTGCTTTATTGTTCTCTGACATCTTAATCTCTCCTCTGTTCAAAGCAACAAGGTGGTGTGAGTTGTTATGCTGTTGCCCCTCACTGGTTTACTTCTAGGGACTGGTAAACGGCTTACATTGAATCGCCTTCACATTTCGCAGATAGTTCAACTGTGGCTCGAAGTCAGTCGGACAGAAGACATAAACATTGTCCTGCGACAGGCTGATGACCAAACGGTAGCTGGGTGGAATCCCTTCAGAACCTTCGATCACTTCGATTCTGGGAATCACTTGTGAACTGACTTGAGCCAGGGATGGAAAATTGAACAGTAGGAGTACGCCGAACAGAATTGTGATTGCGATTGTGGTTGTAGTTGTGATTTTGGTTGAAAGAATCTTTCGGTTCATTAGAAATCTTCTGTGGCTTATGGTTGTGTAATGTTCTGTTGTTTCCAGGGAAGCGGGGATCGATAGGGGTTTTCGTGCATATCCAGGACTTCCCAGGTGGTTGGATTGACTCGCCCTGTAACTGGGATTCTGTATCGTCGCTGGAGATCGCGTATCGCAGACGTTGTGACCGCACCAAAGATGCCATCGACGATCGCCCCTCTTGGATTGCCTAACCTCACACCTGCGGCTCCTAAAAAGCCATTGTCTTGAAGGATGCGCTGTAACAATTGCACGTTTCTGCCGCGATCGCCTTGGCGTAAGGTAGGTAAGGTTAAATCAGTGTAGGCAGTGGCGATTAGAATGGGGGAGGTTTGTTGTGGAGGAATGCTGTGTGAGATATTCTGCGCGTCTCCCCTTGGGAGAAGCCAAGGGCGAACGCAGCAGCGCTTCTCTACGAGACGCTCCGCGAACGCTATCGCGGGATGAGTGAATGAACCTCCGAGCAATCCTGTTGCGATCGTTAGTACTCCGAAAATGAGTTGAGGTTTCATGATTGTCCTCCTGATGGAGATTGGTTTTATTTCGCATCAATTTGCGTCGGAGTGATTACTCCACTCGCTTTGAGACCTGCAACAAGGTCGGTTACTTGACGTTGAGCCTCTGCACTCAGGGAGTCAAAGTCGTCTAAGAATAATTGACGTTCTAGCGTTAACTTCCGGGTATTGAGCAACCCTTCGATCTGCCAACCTTCGTCGCATTTCGTTACGACGTATAGCGGCAGCGAATCTCGTGACGGTGAAGTTTCAGTTTGTCCGGGCAGTATTACTCTGATAACTACGTGCATGAGCGCGAGTTGCGAGTTCACGAAGCGGACAAAATTTACCTCACCCTCCAAGCGTGTTCCTTTGATAACTGTGTCGAACGCTTGCTGATGAAATGCAGCGATTTCTTTTCGACCCTTGAGATGTGTGCCCTCGAACGTGAGGAAATCGGCAGTTTTGCTGAACGGGGCAGCAAAGCCTTCCCCGCTACCTCGATTCCAAGCATCAATCATCTGGTGAAGGAAAGCACGGATTGCCGACTCGTCAGCATTAGTGGTGGTTTGATCTGTTTGTGAATTCACACTCTTGAGTTCTCCTTTTAAGTGATAGACCAGTTTTCGAGCAGCATAAATTGTGTTATTAACGCTTGCAAAACTCACGGAACAATTGCAGTCACGCGAATTTCAATCCGCATCGTGGGTAGTCCAAGCGCCGCGACTCCTACCTGTGTCCAGATTGGAGCGTGGTTGGGCATATAATGACGAAATAGCTTGGACATCACTTCGTTAACCTCCGGGGGGAACCCGCCAACATGGTAAGAATTAACGTGAACCACATGCTCCCAACCCGCACCAGCCGTCGCCAAGGTTCGCTCGACGTTCCGGAACGCCTGAGCAATCTCGTCTGCAAGCGATTCGGTAATTTGCAGATTGTCATCCCAGCCGCCTTGCCCTGATATCTCCACTCGATTGTCAATTTTTACCGCTTGCGAGTAATGCAATTGATTTAACAGATATTCCCCATAACCAGGGGTAACAAAAAACTTGGGCTTATTCATGGTGTTCCTCATGTAGTACGTTTGACTCTATCTCGCGTTGCTGAAACGAGTTTGTTTCGGCATCATCCGATTCAGACCCTAATGTTCAGAATTCACTTGCCATGTAATCACAATGATTTCTGCAAACAGTAAGACAACTAATAGCCGCGAAAACGCTTGTAAAATGGCTTCCATTGCCCAGTTCTGACTCTGAACTTCCCAGAGCATCCAAACAATATTGAATCCAATCACCAACCAGGGTAGAATTACCGCTGAATTCCGCCTGCGATAGAAGCGGATCGCTGTCTCACGCCAAAATGGAAAGGTACTGAGAATACAAGCGATGTAGGACGCTCCTGCACTAATGAACAAGCTTGTTTGAAGACCCGAAGGCAGGTTTGGGTATCCAAGCGCGATCGCACTCAGACAAACTCCCAGCGCCAGATACAGGAAAGTAAACAAGGTAAATCGTTTCATTCTTTGCAAATAAAGCTCCGCGATAATCTATTCCTAGGTGGCTGACATGACTCAGCCGATGAACAACAATTAGTCCACATGCAGCACAGCCTTACCTGAAAATCTGCGCCCGATCAAATCAGCCGACGTTACGTCTGCTTCACGCCACGAAACTGCTCGATCAACATGCGTTTTGAGCCGCCCCTGCTCAACTAACCTCAGCAGACGAGCCAGCCCAGAACTAGCACTTTCCAGATCTACTTCGGTGTACAGCGTGAACCCGTAAAGCGTTCGCTGTCCTCCATTCTCGGAATAGAAGTCTGCCAGGGACAACTTCATCTCGTTGCCGCTGCTACTGCCATAACAAACGCAGGTGCCTCCTTGAGCCAAAAACGCAGTTAGCTTCCCGACCAATTCACCTCCTACTCCATCGACAATCAGTCGATAAGGCACGAACTGCTCGGCTTCTTGCCCAGTCTCGGTCACCACCACTTCATCCGCGCCGTAATCTCGCACAAATGCTTCTTGCGCTGGCTGACGAATTTGGGCAACGACGCTGGCTCCCATCATCCGAGCAAGCTGCATGGCGAAGAGTCCTACTCCCCCTGTTGCCCCTGTGATCAGCACCCGACTTCCTAGTAAACGAGATCCCTTTTCCACTGCATACAGTGCTGTTAACCCTGCGACGGGCAGTGTGGCGGCATCGGTATGTGATATGCTCTGGGGAATAATAGCCAGAAAGCAAGTCGAAATTGCTACATATTCTGCCCAGCCCTCCGAGCGGATGGAGAGGGCGACAATTTTTGTCCCTGTGGGTGGACCACTACCGTCCTGTGCCGTTTGTTCAACAACGCCAACGACATCCCAGCCAATTGGAGTACCCAGTGGATCATTTTGCGATCGCTTCAGTTCGCCCCGATTCATAGAAAATGCCTTGACGCGAATCAAGCACTCGTTAGCCTTCGGAGTAGGAACTTCAGTGTCTTGAAAGGTGAGGTTGCCAACGGCATCTGGTGAACTCACGAGTCTACGCATCGCAATATCCTTGTGTGTAGAGGGCTATGGTTTCATGTTCTAGATAGAACTGTTTCAATCAACTCGCTGTATATCCACCATCGATCGCTAAGGGTTGCCCAGTGATGTAGCTGGCAGCGTCGGAGCAGAGAAATACCACCGCTTGAGCAATTTCTGTTGCCTGACCGATCCGACCGATCGGAACCATAGACCCAAGATCATCGAACGTTATGCCTATCTGGTCAGCGCTACGAGCCATTAGATCAGTCGCGATGGGACCGGGATTAACAGCATTAATCCGAATGCCCTGTTTGGCATAGTCAAGTGCGGCAGTGCGTGTCAGCCCCATCACCGCGTGTTTGCTGGCAACGTAGGGAGAGATTCCCGGCAGCGCAACAAGACCATTGGTGGACGAATTGTTCACGATCGCGCCTGCACCTTGGGTTAGCATCTGCTGAATTTCGTATTTCATACAGAGAAATAGCCCTCGTGCATTGATCGACATGATCTGGTCAAAATCCTCGATCGATTGTTCGTGCAGTGGTTTAACAGCAAGATCAATGCCAGCATTGTTAAAAGCACAATCGAGTCTGCCGTAGGTCGCGATCGCTTTCTGCACCAATTCCCGGACATCCGCCTCACTTGATACATCTGATTTCACGAACAAGCATTCCGCCCCAGTCTCGCGAATCAAATCAGCAGTTTCTTCACCTTCTACACTGCGGATGTCCGAGAAGACCACTTTGGCTCCAGCAGCACCGAAGGCGATCGCAGTAGCTCGACCAATTCCCGATGCGCCTCCAGTTACTAAAGCCACTTTACCTTGCAATATCATCCTACTTCTCCTGTTTCAATCAAGATTGACCTTCAGCACAGAATCAAACTCCGATCCGTCCTATTAGCCCGTGCCAGCAGCTACCATCACCGGAATTGTGGGCAAGTTGAAAACGACGTGAACGACAACAGCAGTCCAGACTGATCCACTACGGCGGTAGATTTCGGCAGTGGCAAGACCCGCTACCACAGCCGCAGGAAAGACAATATTAATGCCGTGAGCGATCGCGAAGATCAAGGTGCTGCCCACGACTGCGATAATCGGACGACTGTAGCGGAGCAGAACAGTAGTGATCACACCCCGGAAGAGCAACTCCTCGCCAAGGGGGGTGAGAAAACCAAAAAACACCGTAGCCAGAACCAGAGATAGCACCCCGCCACTGCCACCCTGAGCGTACACCCCCTGAATATTTTCGGTGTTCCCAGTAATCTGAATCCAGACCAGAATCGCCAGTCCTTTGAGGACGAAAGCAACCAGTCCGACTCCGACTCCAATGAAGAGCCACCGCCGGGAGGTTCGACGAACGCCGAAGGGTCTGAGGGAACGAATGCGTAGCAGCACAGCGGCTGCAAACCCTGCAATGCCAGCGATACCAGACAGAGCGCTGAAGACCAGTCCGTAGACCACAGGATCGAGTCCGAGCCGCGAGAGTTGCGAGCCGCCCACAAACCCAACGAAAAGGACGACAAGACCAACAATGCATTCGGGCAAACCTGGACGGGGAACCTTGTTAGGTTGAGACGAGGATGCGGCAGTCTTTTCTAAGTCCGGCGGGTGGTTAAAAGAATCTTGAGACATGATGATGAACTCCTTTCAAAACGTTGCTCCGACTGACTACGACTTCGGATGGCGCTTGGCAAAATTCCAGATAATGGCACTGGCATCGGGACCGGCATGATCGATATAAATGCCGTCTCCAGCAGGTCCCGGCCAGATATGTCCCATATCCTGGACGAGATACGACTCAATGAGAGATGAACCGTCCGGCGCAGTGATGGTAGTGTGGGTGTACGAATGCTTGCCCTGTTCTGAAGGCACCATTGTCGTCTTTTCGAGTAGGTTCAGGCTGTCGTTAAGCAGATCGTCATCAACAAAATCACTTACCGCAGTCCAGTGTGCAACCAGCCGAGTGGCAACGAGGGGCGGAACGACGGCATCCTCCTCACCTTGGATGACGAGTAGTGGCACCTGCCGCGCCCGATCGCCCATCTGCGACCACGCCTGACGTGCAGTGTAGTCTGGTGGCGTGGAATTAGGGTTGTCCGGGTCCACCTGGTTCAGTCCGTACTCGCCCCCTGCAACCGATGTCACCGTTGCGAAGACATCGGGGTAGGTCACGGCGAGAATAACGGCAGCACCCGCACCCGACGAGGCACCGGCGATATGTACTTGTGCTGGATCTGCATTGTACGCCTCGACCACCTGTTGGGCAACGCCAGCGAGAAGCGCCGGTTCTCCGCTGTAGCGGTGCTGCTCTCGTGGGTCAGTCGAGTTCCAGCAATTGATCATGTTGCGAAACATCCGTTGTGTCGGGTAGACAACGATGAAGCCTTCGCTGTCAGCCAAGCGGTTGAACTGCGTTGTGGACTTCATTGAGTTCCATCCGTAACCCGTCATTCCGCAGCCGTGAATCGCCATGATCACTGGCAGTTTGATTGTGCCATCAAACTGAGGCGGAAGGTGAACCTGGTAACGCAGAGAACCGATATCGCTTTCGTACACATGATTGTGGTCTCCTGCCTGCATCCACCAGGGCAGCCCAAACTGGAAAGCCGCAGTGACGATGCCGATGGCGATCGCACCTGTGACGAGGATACTAGAGGTGATCCAGAGCGATCGCCATCGCCTACGAGGAAGGTCTGACCGCGATTGATCAGACTCGAACACTTCGTCCAGATTTCGTTCTTGCGGGTGATCAGAAAAAATTTTCATATCGATCAATTCCTTTCATTCTTGTGCTGAAAATTCAGCCCGTGCCAGCAAATACCATTTATGAGTTCAACGTCTTTTCAATACGGCGATCGGGAATGAGCCACAGGACTGCAACCAGAACGTATAATGCATATGCAAGCCAAGGGGTTGCAAAAGCAAGTGGAATGGTAACTGCATAAATCAATACCGATAACTTGCCTTTAAAATCCCGACCCAGAGCGTTCGCAAGTGTGGAACCTTGACCGTGGTGAAAAATAAGTGTGCGGGTCAGAGTGAAGTAGGCGATCGCAGCCAGCAATAGAACCACACCATACAGCATTTCCGGCTGTTATGAGGTACAGTAGCAGCAATTAGCAAACCAGTTTCTTAAATGTTGAGGATTTATTAAGTCGAGTGCAACTGATATAAGTTTATCAACCATTTCTGTTGTAGTTGGAGCAAAACTGCGTAAGAAAGATTTGAGTTGTGACCACCATAATTCAATTGGATTAAAATCGGGAGAATATGGGGATAAACAAAGAACTGAAGCGCCGACAGCTTCAATCATTGGCACAATTGAATCGAGTTTATGCGCGGATAAATTATCAATTTACGTCCACCGCTCCTGACCATAACTCTGGCACTAAAAACTTCTCAATAAATACTTCAAAAGCAACGCCATCCATTGAATTATTCATTGTCATTAATGCGACTACTTTTTTAATACTAATTGCTCCAATTACTGTAACTTTTGATCCCCGATAGAAGGGGTTAAGAGAGTAAGCTCTTGTTCCAATTTGTGAACGGGCATGAGTCCTTATTAAACCAAGTAGAACGCCAGTTTCGTCCAAAAATACTAAATTTTCTGGCTCTATATGTTTGACCTTTTCCCAAAAATCTAATCTTAAATTCAGGACTCTCTCCGTGCCTGCTTGGGTACTCCGCTTTGTTTTTTTTTACGATTTAATCCTAATTTCTGTAACGCACGACACATTGCACTTCGACCTACGAAATTGCCAGTCTTGTCTGCAAATAATTCACACAATTCTATCAATGTTGCATCTGGATGTGATGCAACTAATTCTGTCAACTCTATGTCAGCATTTGTTAGATGACTAAATTGTGGCTTTCCTCGCGGCTTGGATTGTAAATTTCCTTCAAATTTTTGTTGTTTTACAAGCTTTTGGACTAAACTCTTTGAGACGGAAAATATATTAGCTACTTTCCTGATTGAGATGTTTTTCTGAAGATGTGCCGCAACTATTTTTTCTCGAAGCTCGACAGAGTATGACTTCATTTAAAAGTATTTATATTTTAATCTAGTGTACCTCATAACAGACGGAAGTGCTGTAAAGCGCCACAGGCAACTGTGACTTGAAGAAGATTTTGGACAAATTGTCCACCTTTACCTTCCAAAAATGGTTGTCCAACTTTACCTTCCAAAAATATCCAAAAAATCACATAAAGGTGTCACTGGAAAGATAACTTGGCAGAAAAGGACGGCTTATGCTTCCAATCGCCAAAAGGACAAATTATGGTTCTAAGCCCCAAACTTAAGCCCAGCGAGGATGTAGAAAATAGAACTAGTGTTGAACCAACGTTTTTATTAGGTTTAAACGATACTTCCTTTTTGGGACTCGCGGATAGCTTTATGCTTCCATTTTGAGTCAAAAGACAAGTTATCCTTCCAATGTTAGGACTTACTGACAATCCAGTAACGCAACAATAATGGTTTCAGACATTGAAATACTCGGTTATGCTTCCAGACCCAGAAATCTTTTGGGTATAGTGACACAAACTATCTCCCTGTATGCATGTCACTGGAACGATAACTTGGCAGAAAAGCACAACTTATGCTTCCAATGTTAGGACTTACTGACAATCCAGCAACGCAACAATAAGGGTTTCAGACATTAAAATACTCGGTTATGCTTCTAGACCCTGAAATCTTTTGGATATAGTGACAAGTTGAACCATTCACTTGTCGGACTGCTTGAAACAGGTGATGGTGATTGTTCCAGTAGATACCAATATGCACGAAACTCAACACATAGCTTAGAAAGGTTGGAATCAGCAGACGTAGCGCAGCTAAATCTGACTCATGAGGTATTTTCAACTCCAGTACCATAATGGTGATGATAATAGCAATTACCCCATCACTGAATGCTTCTAACCTACCTTTAACCATTTTTGGGTATGCTCCTTGTCTGCTTCAGCAATTTGCAATTTGTTAGCCTTACACAGTTGGGGAACGCTCCAAGGCTACTCGATCCCAATATCCTAAATTGGCTGCTGCTTCATAGGTGCTTTGGAAAAAAGCAAGGAGCATTGCATCTGGATCATCAGTTTGTCTCACGGCTTCATAGGGTAGGATAAACTCTTGCATCTCTGAGCTGTAAAAAGCTTCTGTGGGTTGGATCGGGTAATCATGGAACCCTTCCGGCGTAGGGTAAGCATAAGCGTAAAAAACAGGCTCCACCACTGACCCACCCCCTGGCCAAAAACCACAGCTACTGACTTCGTGTGAATAGGCTTCTCGTGTGACCCAATCTGCCATATTCGGAACTCCCCCTGGGTGTTCTGGCGCACGACGACCAGAGAAACGAGTCACAGCAAGATCAAAGCTGCCCCAAAAAAAATGTACAGGGCTGGATTTACCAATAAACTGGGAACGGAATAAGGTCATGACCCGATCGACTTGCACAAGAATTCGCCAGAACCGTTGTGCATATTCCGGATCATAAGCTGCGTGTTGATAGTCCTGATCGAACGGGATTGGTTCTGACACTTCTTGCGGCATCGTCCAGATTCGGACTTCGATGCCGATGTTGCTCAATGTAGTTAGCACCATTTGGTAAAAATCTGCAACAGAGCGAGGAGCCAGTGCAATTCTTTTAGCGATGCCGTCGCTAGTGTCGATTTGTAGTTGATGGTCGAGAAAATCAAAGCTAATTTGAAAGTTACGAGTTCCGCAAGGGATTGAAGCGGTTGTTAGTCCACGCGGTGTGACATAAAGAGTAGATTGCCACCAGTGATTGAGTTTAGGTGCCAGTGCCAACCGGATTTTACCGATGATTTGCGTCCATAGATGGAGAGTTGCATAGGTATCCTGCCAAGCTGCTAAGGGCAAACTGGGCCAAACGATGTCAATGGAAGTACTTTGATTAGAAACAGCCATGAAAATCACCCACATGAGGAGAACATGTTGAAGAAATGAGAAGGAAATCTAGATGAAATCAGAATCGCTATCAATAGTCTTTTCCCTGTTCATCTGCAAAACACCATAACCACTGCTCCCCCAATTCAGCCGAACTAACCACTGCATGATTGGTTGCTTCATAATGACGACGAGCATGTTGATGCTTAGAAGAATCGCAGCACAGCATTTTGCCACAGGTTTGGCAAATCCGGAGGTGTACCCAACGGCTATTTATTTTAATGCACTCTTCACAACGAAATATGGGATAGGCTGCTTTAGAAATCAGGTTTTCCACAGTTAGATTGTTGAGATGTTCGCAGGTCATAGTTTTTTGGTATCCCTGGTAGAAGACAACAGTAACGCGAATTTGAATTCCCTAACTTTGAATCCCCTAACAGTGAGATTTGCATGAATCAGACTGGTGCATAAATCGTTTCGTCTTCTTTGCGCCAAGCTGGATCAACTAGACAAACGAAAACAATGGGTTCGTTGCCGTAGTTGTGAAGGAACTGGATTGCATTTGGAGGAATGTAAACCGCATCGCCTGGTTCAACGCGACGAACTTCACTGTCGATCGACATTTCGCCAACACCGCTAATGATGTAATAAACCTCAGAAGTCTTTAGAGTATGGGGAATCGAAGTTTTGCCAACAGGCAAGATCGCATACGCCAAACTGTAACGCAAGTTGATGTCTTGTTTGTCAGGATGAAGCAGTTCGCGCAGAACAGTTCCATCTCCAGCGATAATTTCTTCACAGTCGTTTAGTTTTTGGATCAGCATACGTTTAGGTTTGCAATTACACAATCGGAGCAAGTTCAGAATCTGTGAATTTTGGAGTAGAAATTTGCCTGTTCCACGCGCCGTTGAATCATGTACTAATGGGACGAAATCCCCATCGTTCGCTTAAACAAACTTGCAAAGTAAGTCGGGCTGATGTTAACTACACTTGCTAGTTCGGCTAAGGATAAATCACAATTCAGATGAGCATGAATGTAATCGATCGCCTGCTGCAATTAGCTGTAAGTTAAGCTTCTATTCTCAGGCATGATAATTTGTACGACCTAAGAATAGTGGCGCAACAGATGAATCACTAACGCTTGAGACGGAGACAGTATTTTATCTTTTTCAAAATGCTGTCTCCTATTTTACTTGTTGCTTCCGTAGAGAAAACCTCAAGTATTAATGTCCACCTGATGTCACTGGAGGGGTTGTTGCAAGGAGCTGAAGTTCCCAGGCAAGGGCAACCGCACTAGCACCGCCATGCTCAAGAGTAATATCTGATACACCCGCAGATGTTTCTGTGCGTGCCCAGTCACGCTGCCATTCAGCAAGTACAGCCATCCAGTTGATTGGAACTGCACCAGCCTGAACCATCCGGCGAACCGCCATGTCATGAGCTTCCGCAGTAACACCGCCCGAAGCATCGGTAACGATGAATACTTCGTAACCCTCACCCAGCGCCTGGATTGCTGGCATTGCGAGACAGATTTCGGTGTAAAGCGCAGCAAGTATAAGTTGTTTGCGGCCACTTTTCTTCACTACATCTGTAACGTTTGGATCTTCCCAAGTATTGATGAAAGTGCGGTTGATCGGTTTTTGATCGGGAAAAACATCCTGTAGTCCCTTGATGATGTAACCCCCTCTCTCTTCAATGACTGTGGTCAGGATTGTGGGTACGTTAAACAACTTTGCCGATTTGGCAAGACCAATAACATTGTTAATGATTATCGTAGGTTCATGGCTGTTCAAGTTGGCAAACTGATAAGGCTGGTGGTCAATAAGTATCAGGATGCTATCTTCTGGACGAAGCAGTCCTTCTAGGCCGATTTTTGGATTTTCAGACATAGCTATAAGTTCCCATTCAATATTTACTTTGCAGACACACTCTAGCGTGTGAGCCTGACTCAACTGATGAATTACAGAGTTTTTTCGCAAGCCAAAAATGAAGCAGATCGCTGATTATTCCTGCTGAAGAAAGTCCAGTAACAGGGAATTGACCTGTCCCAATCAATATTGACCTTCAGCACACAATCAAACTCCGATCCGTTTAGCAATTACCAACGCCGTAAAGCTGGTCTAATTTTCTGTAAACTTCAGTACAATTTTGCCCCGTGTTCCTCCCTGCTCTAGACGCTGATGTGCCAGAACGACCTGATCCCAAGAAAATACTGAATCAATCACTGGGCGAAGCTGATGACGCTCGATGAGTTTTGTCAAAGCCTCTAATTTTGCTCGGTACTGGGGTGAAAAAACAAAATGAATCGTCAAATTCTTACCCCATGCTTCAAGAAGCGATTGCGGTATTGCAATGTCTACAATGCTTGTAAGTCTACCAAAGGGACGAATGATTTCTAGACTACGCTGAATTGTTTCTTTGCCGATCGTATCTAGAACTAAATCCACACCCAGTCCATTTGTTTCTTGACGAATGACTTCTACGTAATCTTCATTTTTGTAATCAATCACCCGATCTGCGCCCAGTTCTGTCACGAAATCTCGGTTTCTAGAACTACACGTCGCAAAAACGTATGCCCCTATCGCTTTGGCGAGTTGAACTGCGATCGAACCCACTCCACCCGCACCCGCATGGATGAGAACTGTTTCACCAACTTGTAGGTTGCCTCTAGTCACTAGACAATCCCAAGCTGTTCCGCCTGCAAGCGGAAAAGAAGCTGCTTCAATGTGCGATAGATTTGCAGGCTTGAATGCAACAATCGCTGCATCAGCCACATGATACTGAGCGTAGCTACCGAATTCTCCAAAAATTTGCGGCGAGTAGTACACGTTGTCTCCCACCTTAAAATCAGTCACAGCTTCGCCAATTGCCTCAATCACCCCTGAAACATCGACTCCAAGGATAGCGGGTAATTGAACCAGTTCCTTGTAATCACCACGACGAGTTTGATAATCGACCGGGTTAATCGAGGTTGCACAAACTCTGACTAACACCTGATTCACCTTCAGTGTTGGTATGGGAACCGTTTGAATCTCAAACTTATCAGCATCACCAAACGCAGTTAATACGGCTGCTTTCATAGATTCCATCTGTGACAACTCTCCTTGATTTAGAATAAACAGTGACAGGATTTCGATACCACTCAGCGTCGGTAAGTTCTCCCCAACTTCGCAAGTCAGCATGATTTGGTAAGGTAGTTACCGTTTAGGGAAAAGGTTTTTCCTCCCACCTCTGGATCTGAACCAGTTTTGGATTAGTTTTTCTTGAGGAAGTCAAGCAAGACAGGATTCACCTGATCGGCGTGTGTCCAGTTGATAGCATGGGGGCCACCCGGAATGACGACCAGTCGGCCGTTTTTGATTAGCTTTGGCAGTCTTGCCGCCGTGGACTCAAGTGGCAAAAGTGGAACCGATCGCACTATTGAGGAACGTGCGGATCAACCTTGCCACCTCCTCTGCATGAGTTTCCAGCGCGAAATGCCCAGCATCGAGCAGATGAATCTCTGCATCCGGGAGATCGCGCTGATAAGCAGCAGCACCAGCGGGCAGAAATGCCGGATCATGACGACCCCAGACGGCGAGAAACGGCGGACGGTGCTCGCGAAAGTAGGACTGGAAGGCTGGGTAGAGCGCGACGTTGCTGCGGTAATCGAGGATCAGATCGAGATGGATCTCCTCCGCGCCCGCTCGCCCCATGTAAGCGATGTCGAGTTCGTAGCCGTCGGGTGACAAAAGGGTTAGATCGGCTCCGGTACCATACTGCCAGTTCCGGATTGTGTCCGGTGCGAATGAGGGTCGGCAGACTTCCCGGTTCGCTGCGCTCGGTTCGCGCCAATAAGTCTCCCACGTCCCCCATTCGTCACTGAAACCCTCAAGGTAGGCGTTGCCATTCTGCGAGACAATCGCAGATATCCGTTCAGGATGGCGCATCGCCAGACGCAGACCTACTGGCGCACCGTAGTCGAAGATGTAGAGTACGTATCGATCGATCGACAAAGCCTCGGTAAAGCCCTCGATTACCTCTGCAAGGCGGTCGAACGTGTAGTCAAACGTCCCGCGTGGCGGTGCCTTGGTCTGTCCGAAACCAGGTAGATCCGGCGCGACGAGCCGAAAGCGATCGGCAAGCAGAGGGATCAGGTCGCGGAACATGTGGCTGGCGGTCGGAAAGCCGTGCAACAGCAGTATTACCGGCGCATCGCTTGCCCCCGCTTCGCGGTAGAACACTTCGACATCACCAACCTGTCGAAACCCGTAGCGTATTTTCATCTCTTTTCCTTTGATTGCGCGTGTAAAAGTTTTGATCTGCTTCAGCCTGAACTTCGACGCTCAGATTTGGAATCCGCTAATTCCACGCGATCGATTTGACCAACTTGTACCGGATAAGCTTGTTTCAGCAACTCAGCAACTTCTTGCGCGATCGCAATCAGGGTATGGCAACTTAATGACTTTCAGAAACAATGGCTGCCATCAATTGCGCCTTGCTCCAGCGTCCGGTATATCGAACGCCATTGATAAACAAGGCTGGAGCAACCGTCACTCCACTCTGTATTCCGCCTTCGATATCTTCATTGATGCGATCAACATGCACTTGTTTAGACAACTCTTTGAGAAATTGAGGAATGTCAAGCCCTAAATCATTGGCGTACTCGACAAGATAACCGTTCTCCAACCTTTGTTGATGGTCAAATAAAGTATCGCTCATTAACCAAAACTTTCCTTGGGCGGCGGCGGCTTCGGCTGCTTGGGCTGCCCGTTGTGCCTGGGGATGAATCTGGATCTGTGGAAAATGGCGGAAGATAAAACATAAATAATCCTCTCTAAAAGAAACCGTAAGCTCTTGCCGAATGATTTTAATCAGCTTGTAAACGGCTGCACTTCTAGGACATTGATAATCCCCATACATCACTAATACCACGGCGGCACTTAGCACACCTTGACTGTGATCTTGGGTTGAAGCTGGCACAACTAAAGAACTGGAACTATGGTCGTCGATCATCTTTCTACATCTGTATCAAGCATGGAACCTTGTGATTCACTTGCTCAATCCACATGAATTCAATATAAGCAATTGGCTTTTAGTTGTCGTCTACAGTGAGTTAACATTTTTAGGCTGTAATTTGATGGAGCAGCCGCTCCTTCTTAAGATAGAAGGTAGGCTCTAACTTAAGTTAGAATCCGAATTTGATCGAAAGTTCTACAAGCTGACAATGCCGCGTTTAACGGCAACAATCACAGCTTGGGTACGATCGCTGACATCTAACTTATTCAAAATCCGATTAACATGAGATTTAACCGTGCCTTCACCAATGCTCAAAGCAGCCGCAATATCAGCATTACTCATCCCCTGTGCCAGTGAACGGAGTACCGCCAGTTCTCGTTCACTCAGTTCTGGATTGCTGAGCCGCTGTACCAACTTTGCTCCCACATCGGGCGGAATGTACTTCTGACCCCGATGAACGGTACGAATGGCATTCAGAAGCTCGTCCGGTTCAGTTTCTTTCAACAGGTATCCTTTTGCGCCTGCCTGCAATCCCCGGTAAATATCTTCGTCACTATCATACGTGGTCAGTACAATAATCCGAGCAGATTTAACGATCGCACAAATTGCACCGATGGCGGCAACTCCTTCCACTTCAGGCATTCGCAGATCCATTAGCGTTACATCTGGTTGGTGTTCCCGAAAGGCGGCGATCGCCTGTTCACCATTTTCAGCTTGGGCAATCACCTGCATCTCTGGATCACGGTTAATAATCGTGGCTAAACCTTGCCGAAAAATGGCATGATCGTCTGCGATCAGAACTCGGATTGGGAGTGTGGGGTGTGGGGTGTGGGGTGTGAGATGTGGAGTAGTCATTTCACCCTACACCCCAACCACAACAATAATTTCTGTTCCTTGTCCAGGTTGGCTCTGAATCGTGAGTTGTGCACCGATGCGCTCTGCACGTTCGCTCATGCCTAGTAAGCCAAAACCCTCAGAGGCTGAAATACTTCCAACTCCAAAGCCCTGTCCATTGTCTTGCACGCGCAAGCAAACCTGATCGCGATCGTAGATTAGCTCCACTCGAATTTCATCAGCATTGGCGTGTCGAATCGCATTGGTTAAGGCTTCCTGCCCCATTCGCAATAGATTACTCTCGACTTCAGTCGGTAGAGAATACACCGCACCCTCAATCTCATAATATAAAGTGGTATCCATTGCGGCAGTTCTGATTTGAGCGACAAGACGATGTAGAGCGCTCTGTAAACTGCCCTCCTCCAAAAGCTGAGGACGGAGCGCCACAACCGATCGCCGCGCTTCAACCAGTCCAGTTCGTGCCAATTCTTTGATCAGGTCTAGGTGCGCCCCAGTTGCTTCTACATCATCCGTTAGCACCTGTTTTGCCGCTCCCACCTGAGCCAGAATGCCCGTAAACGCCTGAGCGAGTGTGTCGTGAATTTCGCGTGCCATGCGGTTGCGCTCCTCTAAAATTGAGGCTTCTTCTGCTTGCTTCAACGCCGTAATATCTCGCGTTAGCCAAATCACCTGATCGTGGTCGATTGGTGCAATGCGAGCCGAAAACCAGGCTTCTCGTCCATTTAGAAACGTACTGTACTCGACTGTGAGGATTTGTTGGGTTCTCAGCACCTGCTGAATATAACTTAGAAATTCATCGGCTTGTTCTTTTCCGAGTTGATGCATGGTTTTACCAATCATCTCCTCAATGGGTTGCCACAGCAGATTTGGTTCCTGTACGATTATTTCAAGGAATCGCCCTTCAGCAGTCAGTACAAATAATGGATCGGGAATTGCCTCAATTAGAGTCCGTAGCTTTGACTCTGAGGCTTGTAGGGCTGCTTCTGCTGAGACGCGATCGCTAATATCTGCAATCACACCTTCGATGTATCCATCGGCTGCATTCAGATAAGAAGAGAAAAGTACCCAAAACAATGTCCCATCTCGTTTTCGCATCTGTGCTTCAAAGTTTCGCACTTCTCCATCCCGCTTCAGCAACTCAAGGAATTGTTGGCGATCGCTGGGATTTACATAGTAGTCTGTGGCGTGTTCAAGCCCAATGCTCTCTTGGGGTGAATCAAAGCCAAACAGATTGGCATGGCGTTGATTGGCATCGAGAAGTAATCCATCCGAGAGGCGGGTTCGGAAGATGCCGACCTGCGAGTTTTCAAAGATAGTTCGGAACTTGCCTTCACTGCGTTGTAATGCCTCTTCTGCTTGCCTACGCTGGGTGGTGTCGTTGCCCACCGATAAGATTTCAACGACCTCTCCCTGGTCATTGAAGATGGCTTGATTCGACCAGACCATCCAAACTCGCCGACCATCTCGACACAGGTTTTCACCCTCACCTTGCGGGTACGATTGAGGATTACGAAGTAAATCACGGACAAAGGGTTTGACATCCCGCCCAGAGGTTTCGATGTCTGGAATGATGGTTTCAAATAAGGTTTGCCCTACAATCTGATGTTCTTCATAGCCCAGGAGTTTCACCCCATAATCGTTGATGTATCGAATTCGTCCTTGCGTGTCATAGCAAATGATGACGGAATTCGCGGTTTGTAGCAGGTTGCGGTAATTGGCCTCACTTTGTCGTAACGCAGCAGTTCGTTCTGCTACCTGTTGCTCTAAAGTGCAGTTGTAGTCGGCTAGGAGTTTCTCGGCTTGTTTGCGCTCTGTAATGTCCTGAAAGGTAGCGATCGCATAAGTGATATTGCCCTGTTGATCAAAAACTGGTGTTCCCCGTGCCTCAATTAGAATTGTGACATGATCTCGACGAATTTCTATATCTTCAGTCCTAATGCGTTCGCCCCTTAATGCCCGCACAGCAGGCAAGCTCTCCGCTGGATAGATTTGATCCGTTCCCGCTACATAAAGCTGATAAGCCTCTGATATCTGCTCCGGTGCTATGGAAGTATCAGTTTCTTTGCCCGTGAGTTGATTGCCGCATTGGTTGGTATAGTAAGGGCGACCCGCCGCATCCACGATCGCAATTCCCACCGGAATCGCTTCGAGGAACTGGGCGATCTTGCTTTCCTTAGCCCGCAGTTCTGAGCAAAGGTTGGCATTTTCGATGGCGATCGCTGCTTGAGTCGATAATAGCTGCAAGACCTGCGATCGCTCTGGTGTAAATACTCCAGTTGCTAACCGATTTTCTAAATACAATACACCGACCAGCTTGGCTTGATTCAGCAGTGGCAAACAGAAAATAGATTGAGGCTGGTTCTGTTGAATGTATGGCTCATTAATAAAAGCACCTTCACGAGTCGCATCATTTAAGGTGACAGGCTTCAGAGTCCGAATCACATATTGAATGATTGATTCTGGCAATTGATCGGCAATTGGAATAGACTGTAACACCTGAGTCGCACAAGCATTTTCATCGGTATTGAGTTTACAAGCCGCTTCAATCGACCATTCTCCTGAGTTTTCTAAAATCAGATATCCGGTTTGTGCGCCAGCATTCTCAATTAAAGTTTGCATCAGTGATCGCAGCAATTGCTTCAGTTCAATTTCACGAGAAATCGCCTGTGAAGCTTTCATCACTGCTGCTAAATCGAAAGCGGTATGGAAGGGATTAGGGATAGTTTCAGCAGTAATAGGAATTGATGTGGAAGCGGCTCTAGACGACTGAGAAAAGAACTGTGGATAGCGTTTTTCTAAGTCTTTAACTTTAGCGGTTGCGCCCCAGCGATCGTAGCAATAGTGCGCTTCTTTCATGTAGGTCTGAGCAATCTTTTCCCGACCTCGCGCTAGATAATGTTTAGCCGCTAATTCATAAGCTAATGCTTCTTCCTGGATATACTCATTTTCAGCAGCACCTGCGATCGCCCGTTCATAAAACTCTTCAGCCTCAAGAAATTGCCCTAAGACTCGCGCTTTCTCTGCCTCGACTAGATAAAATTTATGTAGATAATTCATTGGGGCGTGTTCTGCCCATTTCTGCATCTTTTCTTGGTTGGTGTTAACACAGTTTAGCCAAGCTGCTTTTTCAGCGCTCGAAGCATCAAGCGATAGGCTCAAAAGCGCCAGAGAATGGTAGAAACAGAATACAGGTAAAACTGTTATTGCTGTCATCTCTTCAAAATATTGCCTTGCTAAAATAGCAGTCTGTATAGCTTGATGATATTCTTCAAATAAATAATGCAATATAACTTTGTGCAGATACAGCATTTGAATTGCAATTCCATCTTTAACTGCAATAGCGTGTGGTAATGCCTCCTCTTCATTACATAGCCTACTAACTAAGCGGCTAGGATTAAGAGACCTATCTAGCAAATTAAGAATGGTCTGCCACAATATTGCAAGCCAATTCGAGGGGCTTGCCCGTCTGATTTGGTTGATCGCTTTGCTGTAAGTTGCTGTTTTTTGTTCTAGTTGGGTAAGTTCCTCTCCAGCAAGAAATGAGTTATGGCACACGAAATATGCAGCATAACCAGCAGATTCAAAGTCTCCAGTTTCCACTCCATTTCGATAGGCATCAGCCAGCATGGGTATTATCTTCCTAAGATGCACCTTCCAGTGCAGGATATGGACACTCGAAAACATTAATGTTTTATAATTTCCTTTTTTGGCATTTAACCGTTCTGCCAAACCCAGAGCCAATTTGCCGAACTCATAACCGAGTTCAATGTCTTGAACAACTCCACATAGAACAAACCCATAGCAAGCATAATACAGTGATGACCAGATAGCATTACCGTAGTTGATTGATAAATTTACCGTTTTGCAAGTAATCAGTATCCACAGTGCTGGTAACATTATAAATGCAGCAGATCCCATATTCGCTAGGATTGACATAGCTGCCAGCGGTTCTGGTACAGTCATCTCTGGTAAATTAATCAAGTCTTCGATTTCTCGTTGGGCAAGTAGCGCAGATGTTAACTCTAATTCCCTTTGAATATCTGCCTGACTTGGATTTTCTATTAAATCTATTCCCAGGAGCTTTAACGCTTCCAATCCGCTTTTCAGTGCTGATTTCAGGTTGCCCTGTGATAAATATCCTTGAATTTTGCTATCGTAAGCCTGCACTTTGTCGATCGCTGTTTTGGCGCGATTGAGTACCACTTCTACCAATTGTTCCATCTCATCAAAGCGGCCGTGAAGATACGCTGCCGCTGCTGCTTCTGAGTACAGTGCTAAGGTCAGGTCATACTCACTGACCCAACTGTCTGTATCTAGGAGTTTCAGTCCTATATTGAAATACTGAAGAGCTGCTTCATAAGCCGTTGCACCTTTTGCTTTCTGACCTGCCATTAAATTCAATTTGGCAATTTCATTTCGTTCTAGTTGAGCAGTGACAAGCTTAATTCCCTGATTGAGATGATCCACGACTTCAAATAGCCGATTGGATAGTCGCTCTGGTGAAGTTTGTTCGAGTAAATTGCGACCGATTTGGAGATGAACAGCTTGTTTGTGCGACTCATTAATCAAAGCATAAGCAGCTTGCTGTACCCGATCGTGCGAAAACTTATACTCTTGAACTAGCAAGTCTTCGTCCAAGTCAGACAAGGGTTGAATTAATCCAGCTTGTACTGCTGCTAGTAAATCCTGAGAAATCGCTTTACATGATTTTTCGCAAATGATCGCTAACGTCTTTAAATCAAATTCAGCTCCAATACAAGCGGACAGACAGAGAATTTGCTGTGTTGCTTCCGGTAATTTCTGCAACTGACGCAGCAGCAACTCCACCACATTGTCAGTAAAATCTTGAGCTTCAATCTCAGCCAGGTTCCATTGCCAGCTCAACCGTTGTGTATCAAAGACTAACAGATTTTCGCCATACAGCAGTTTCAAAAATTCACCAACAAAGAACGGGTTGCCCTCGGTTTTACGTGACACAGCTTGGGCTAGGGAACGAACATTTTCAGGATTGTGATGTAATGTCTCAGCTACCAGTTGAATCAACGATTCCAATGTTAAGGGGGTCAGAATGATTTCCTGAAGTATTGCTCCCTGTTTTCGCAGGCTCTCTAGCGTCAAAACCAACGGATGCGTTGAGGTCACTTCATTATCTCGATAGGCTCCGATCAAAAACAGATATTGGGTTTGCTCATCGAGTAATATTAACTCGATTAACTTCAGCGTTGCGGAGTCGAACCATTGTAAATCGTCTAAGAAGATGACCAGTGGATGTTCTTTTGAACAAAACACCCGCACAAAATTTTGAAAGATTCGATTAAAGCGATTTTGAGCTTCCGTTGCTCCAACTTCGGGTACGGGTGGCTGTTTGCCAATAATTAATTCAACTTCCGGAATGACATCAATGATAATTTGCCCATTGCTTCCTAAAGCTGAGAGCAGACGATCTCGCCACTGTTGCACTTGCTCATCCGGTTCCCCCAGAAGTTGCTGCACCAACTTTTGCAGGGCATCCACAATGGCACTGTAGGGAATATTGCGCCTGAATTGGTCAAATTTACCCGATATGAAATAGCCGTGCTTTGCTGTGATGGGTTTATAGAGTTCTTGCACCAATGCTGTTTTGCCAACGCCAGCGTAACCAGCAACGAGCATGAGTTCGACATTGAATTGAGCATTTTCTATGCCTGACTCTAGTTTACAAATTTCGCCAAACGTCTCTTTTCTAGCCACTCTGTCAAACGCCGCCAATAATGCTTTAGTCTGGGCTTCTCGTCCATACAGTTTCTGAGGAATGCAAAACTGTTCTGAAACATCTTGTAGTCCCAACGACATGGCGTTGATCTGACCCATTTCTGCCAGTTGCCCGGCGCAGCGTTCTAGATCCGCTTTGATGCCCCAGGCACTTTGATAGCGATCCTCCGCATTTTTCGCCATCAGTTTCAAAATCAGGTCTGAAACGGGTTGGGGAATCGTCGCATTCAATTCATGCGGGGGAATCGGCGGTTTGGCAATATGGCAATGAACTAGCTCCACGATGTCTTGGGTGGGGAACGGTAGCTGTCCAGTCAATAGTTCGTAGAAAGTTACGCCCAGTGAATAAAAATCAGTGCGATAGTTGAGCATCCGGTTCATCCGCCCGGTTTGCTCTGGCGACAGATAGGCAAGCGTGCCTTCTAACACATGGGGACTTTTGAAGGTTGGATTCGTGCGGTTAAATTGGGTGGCAATTCCAAAATCAATAATTTTGACAACGCCAGTATCTAGATTAAAGACTATGTTTCCAGGGTTAATATCTTTATGAATGACATTGGCTGCATGGATTCTGCCTAAAATGTCGCAAACAGCGATCGCAAGACCAAGAAAAGTGGATAAAGGCATCGGGCAGAATATATCTGGGCGCTTGTGCATCCATTGCTCTAGGGACTCTCCCCCAAAATCTTCTAAGATAATCACCAGAGTCCGTTGATAGTCCTGCTGGCTGTATGCCTTGATAACTCCTTCCAGATTCAGGGAAAGGGTAATTTTATATTCCTGTCTGTAGCGGGTTAGTTCCTGGGGAGAAGGATAATCAAGCTTTAGCATTTTTATTACGATCCTTACTCCATCGTCTCTGATGCCCCGGTACACTAGAGAATTGGAACTTTCGTATATTTTGTTTTGGATAACAATACCAGGTAGAGCAATCATAGAGCAACTCTTGAGAGGATAATCTGGCATAACCCAAACTATACAGCAATCCAGCTACTTACATTTTTCATTTTTGAGGTTCTATTTGGTTTTGTTCATTTCTAGCCAGTTGCAGGGTGATGGCGTTCACTTGCGAGTGCTGTATCAATCATGTAGAGCATTTCTACAGCACTCGTTTGACAACTGGCATAGCACGGGACACCAGAAGCGGAAAGTTTTGCCACATCCCTCGTACAACTTAACTTCCTTACTGTCCCGTTGTGGTGATATCTCCATTGAAACTGCAACCCAAAGACATTGGATGCCAATTTGCCAAAATTGTTTAGGGTATTCTCCCATACTCCAACTCCAGAACACTCAACAGCTTTTCTTCCACAACAGTGAGATAAGGTCGATTCAGCTTCCCTAATGATTGCAACAGACTTTTGACTGTCTCCTCAAGTGAATCTGAATACACTCGACTGATGCGATCGCTAATCTGCTGCATCTGCTCACACTCGGCAGGCAAGTAGTTGAAAGACTTCAGGTGTTGCAACCCAACTGTATACTCCCCATCCCAGATTTTGACGGTGCAACTAAATTCACCCACATGGTTAACTATCCCCCAGCACCCGCCTTTTCCTCTAAGTTCCGGGTTGTCCTTTGCGAGAATCTGGCACACTTCGCCAATTTGGTAGGTATTGGGTACTTGGGTTCGCTCCATTATTTGCTGCACTACGTTTTTAACGATTCTAGCTGGTGGCACTTTACCCCCTGCCTGCTCCACCGCTTTTACCCACACTTCTTGCTGTTGTTCGGGTTCAAGCTTTGTCATTGGTCGGACTTGACGTTCGTTAGTTGGCAAAATGTGATCCAATGGATCACATTTTTCAAGTAAATTATCAAAAACAACAGCTGCATCCATTAAAAGATAAGACTGGCGACGACTATGACCAAAGCGATCGCGGCAGTATTCCTCAAACGTGCGGTGACTTGAACGGTAAAGCCGACGATCGCGCAATTCTGCCAGTGCCTTACCTGCTTCAAAAAACGCCCGCTCCACTTTCCTCTCCAGATGTAGGCGATCGCTTTGCTCCTCTTGGGTCAACTCTGTTACTTCAACAGCAGTAACTGTAATCGTTGCTGAACCTGGGTCTTCTTGCTGGGAGATATTCTCGTTTGCAGAGTTAGCTGCTGAAGTTGAATCGGCAGATGCGGCAGAGGTGGCTTTGCTACGTCTAGAAGGTGGTTTAGGCATGATTCCACCTTTTCTAGTTCAATGAGATTTTCTCAGAGTCAATTGCAACGTAAATTCTGGATGTAACTGATAACTGCATAGCTGTAGCCCAACCCAGATACCGCTTCTCTAATAAGACAGAGGGGAGAGCAAGAGGATTAATAGTATGAAGGTCAATCATCAAACTGTACCCCTAAATCTACACCCAGCACCTCTTCAATTTTCCGAAGAGTTTCTTCTGCTACACCACCTAAAACAGCTTCCGCCTCTAACTGATACCAATAGTTACGAGATATTCCAACTTCTTTGGCCATCTGTGTAACTGGCCGCCCCCTAGCTTCTCTGGCCTGTTTAATGCGATCGCCCAATCCAGGAACATCAACTTCTAGCTTAATAATCCGTCTTACTTTCAGCCCTGCTGGTTTAGCGACAGAGTAGATCCAATTGCTTCCCATTCTGTTAATTGGGGGGTTAAAGTACCTGATTAAAGCAGCTTCAATTTCTGGCAGCAGGGCAATGTCATCAATTTGCAAATATGAGATTTTCACTTGGTTGCAAAGTTTTAGGTACTCATACCGATGATGCGAAACCCAACGTTGTTTTAAATCTTCAGTCATACCAATGTACTGAACTATGCCCTGAGAATCAATTGCAAAGTAAACACAAGGCGTTGTGGGTAACTGTGATTTCTTCTCTAATGGAACAGATGGGAGGGCAAGGGGATTAATAGTGGAAGGCTCAATCATTCAAACTTTACCCCCAAATCTATATTCAAAACCTGTTCAATTCTACGAATGACATCCTCTGTTGCAGGCGCTCTTAAATCTTCGTTTTCCAATTGATACCAGTAAGAACGGCTTAACTTACAGTCACGACAGATATCAGTCAAGGTTCTTTCATCACGCTCCCTTGCTTGTCTTATTTTTTGCCCCAATCCTGGAAAGTCCGACTGCCCAAGGCTGGAAAGGGCTGAAGCTGAAAATGCACCTTGGACTCGACAGCGCTGGTCAATTCTACCAGCAGCTAGTCTCCACAATAGGCACGGCTGTCGGTGTTGCTGATAGTGAGCCTTATTGGAATAGCTATTTAGGGCAATGGCAGGTTTGGGTTAACTTTGGGAGCGGGTGTAGGTCTGTGGTGTGCGATTGGTTGGTGGCGGTGTAGGTCACATCCTCACAAAGCTCACCCGATTAATTGCAGAGATTGGCAAGAAGCGCAATAGCTTTGCCCATACCAAATAGTCCTCTATAAGGATCGCTCAAAAGTTGCCCAAGAACAGGTCAATTTTCCGCTCGACTATATGGGATGGGTTTATAGGAAAACCTGGAATGGGTTTATCAGTTTTTTCCGATGGCGTACCGCCCGCTTTATAGCGATCGCACTTCTTGAAGAAGAATTATCACTTTACCCTGCTTTTGTCCTTAACTAGAAGTATTGCCTAAGCACCCAATGACCAAAAATAAGCACTCCTCCTAATGTTTCAGTAATTTTACTGATACAATAATTTGTATTTTTGTTTGTTATCGTAGTTTTACTGTGTACATTGGCACTTGTAATCCTTACTCTTAAGTAACTAAGCATTTATAAAAATAGTTCACTAAGCTGTTTAGCTCTGGATAACACATACCTAAGTCTAAAAAACTTGGACTTCTCTTCAAGGAATACCAACGGCAATCGAGATAGATTTTTATCAAAGCCTCAGTCCAGACGGTTGAGTCAAAGTTCATTCAAAAAATTATTAAGTAGATAAATTAAAACATGACAACAGCATATATTCTCAGTAATAACACTCTGATCTCGTTTGATACTTCTAACCCCGATAACCTTAACGCTAATATCCCCATTACTGGATTAGCGACAGGACAGAATTTAGTAGGTATTGACTTCCGTCCCCAAAACGGCAAACTCTACGGAATCGCTAGCGATGGTATGGGCAATGCCCAGCTTTATGCCATTAGTATCCAAACTGGGTTAGCTTTTGCTATTGGGACATTAGGGCAATTTGTTGATGGTGCCAGCAACCCTGTTGCAATTACAGGTTCCGACTTTGGAATAGATTTTAATCCAACAGTTGATCGCCTCCGCATTGTTACCTCCAATGGACTAAACTTTCGCGTTAATCCCAATACTGGGGCGGCGATTGATGGTAACTCATCCATAACGGGTGTGAATCCTGATGGTTCAATCAATGGTGGTACTACTACAGTCAATGCCACTGCCTATACAAACAGCGCCCCCAACGTTACAACGACCACACAATATACACTGGATTCAGTCAGTAATACACTATTCATTCAGAATCCACCCAATAATGGTACCCAGATATCGCCACTGGTAGTCACCCTTAATGGCACTCCTCTAGACTTTACTAGTGTCAATGGCTTTGATATCCCATCTGGTGTCAATGTTTCAGCATCAAATACTCCAGCCACTGGACAGGCATTTGCGGTTCTCACAGTCGGTAGTACAACCGGACTTTATGCAATTGAACTTTCTACAGGTGCTGCCACACTGATCGGAACGGTGGGTACAGGCACAGATCCAGTTCAAGGGTTTGCACTCCAAAACGAAGTAGTTTCTGCTGGCGTACCTTTGATTGGATTGACTGCCGATGGGACTCAACTCCTTCGGTTCAATAGTGCCAGTTCTGGAACAGTAACAACCGCCACGATTACTGGTGTAACGGCAGGTGAGATTCTAGTAGGCATTGACCTACGTCCAGCTACTGGGCAGTTATATGGACTGGGAATTAACGATGCAGCTAACACAGGAACTCTGTACCTGATTGATCCTCAAACTGGAATAGCAACAATAGTGGGTGCGGGAGCAGGGCAAATTGCCTTTGTTGACAATCTTGGCAGCCCTGTTGATCTACCCTCCGCTAACACTGGTTTTGACTTTAATCCAACCGTTGATCGTATCCGTGTCGTCACAGCTACTGGGTTGAACTTCCGCCTCAATCCAATTACAGGTCTCGCTGTTGATGGAAATCCCGGAGTAACAGGTATTAACCCAGATGGTGTAATTAATGCACTTCCCATCGGTTCTACAGGGATTTCTGCCACTGCCTACACCAACAGTTTCAATGGAACCACTACCACAACTCAATACACGCTAGACCCGACTAGCAACAGCCTGTTTATTCAGAACCCGCCTAACAATGGCACCCAAACAGTTCAATTGTCAGTTACTCTTAACGGTGCTGCACTAGACTTTACTGAAGCTAGCGGTTTTGATATTCCCTCAAATGTACGAGTTACTACATCAAATGCAGCAGCTTCAGGACGGGGGCTAGCAGCATTGAGCGTTGGGGGTGTAACTAATCTGTATGCGATTGAACTCGGCACAGGGGCTGCTACATTGCTCGGCCCCATTGGTAATGGTACAAGTTTAGCTGGTTTGACAGTTGCAGAATCTCCTACTGGCACAGTGGCATTTGGCAACCCTACCTATACTGTTGCTGAGAATGGCACAGCGATCGCGCTCGATTTAATTCGCACAGGTGGTTCGAGTGGTGCTTTCACAGTAGATGTGGCTGCTACAGGTGGAACAGCAACCGCTGGTTCTGATTATAATGATGGCGCACCTGTGACTGTAACTTTTGCTGATGGTCAGACTACTGCCACTGCCACCTTAAATATTACTGATGACAGCCTGGTTGAAGGCAATGAGACAGTTACACTGTCCTTAAAAAATGCCACAAACGGAGCTGTTTTAGCAGCACAGGATACTGCTAGCTTGAATATTACTGACAATGATACTGTTGGCACGATCGCGCCTAACTTTGCTGCTAACGGTAGTGCCATTATCTCTATTGGTAGCAACCTTCAAAGCCTTGTGCAGTTCTCGTTATCCAGCCGAAAGAATACCGTTGTCAGCGAGATCGTTGCTTTCACCGTTGATGACGATTTAGGTAATATCAATGGCGTTGCCCCTAATGCAACAGGCTATCTTGAAGCTGCGATCGCTCGTTCTCGTACCATCTTCTCCACACTCAGTAACAATCCTAATGGCTTTGGCGGTGAACTATCAAGTATTTTAGATTTTGGGTCAAATGCACGCTTCTCCACTTTATTGATTCAAAACGGTAGCCTTGATGAATTGCGAGCCGGAAAGATTTCTGTTAGCAGCGTCTTTTTAAGTAGCCAGACTTCGGTACGTGTTTCTAGTGCTACTGCCAGTAATTTCACCTTTGGCTTTGAAGATAGTCCCAACAGTGGTAACAATGACTTTAATGATATAGTGCTGGAGGTTAAAACGGTTAGCCAGAGTGCCTCAGCAGGATCAGCTTTGCAAGGGCAGAGTGAGGTGCTAGATTTGCGCTCTCTGACAGGACAAGTTAGTACTTCATTTACCGTCAACCGTGAAGCAGCTTTCGACAATTTTGTTGGGTTCTATCGCGTGGTAGATCAGAATGGTGGAATTGATACTAATGGCGATGGTACGGTAGACATTCTGCCGGGCACAACAGGTTACGCTCAAGCAGCAATAAGTAATCGTGTAACAGGAATTGACTTAAGTGTAAAAAACCAACAAACAGCAACCCTGTCTGGACAGTTTGTAGGTGGTTCTATTTTTGCTCCTTTCTTAATTGCAAATGCTTCAGTGAACGAGGTTGTTAATGGTCAAAAGTTGGATCAGGTATATTTCGCCTACCTTGGAGCAAATTCTGATCAAGCCGATCATATTCGCCTCCTCGGTAACAATACATTCGGCTTTGAGGATTTACGGGGTGGCGGAGATAAAGACTTCAACGATCTCATTGTGCGTGTCACTATCTAAGCCGATCAAAACAAGTCCTTTAAACCCAATACTTGTTAGGTTTTGGGGAAAAGGGGAAAGAAAGTTTCCAGCCTTATTAAGTAATACCTGCTCGGAAGCCTCATCAAATAGGCTCAACGAATCAGGATCGAAGAAATTTTCAATCTACTCAGACAAGCGCTCTTCTGGTATCAGATCCACTACCCGATCAAGGAGTAATAGTAGATATTTAGTTTCAAGCTCACTACGATTTTTTTTGAAGAACTCGTATATTTATAGGCATACAGTTTTCAATTTGTTCCTTAACTTCAGACTGGGCGGATTTTTCGATACAACCAATAATTCGCCAGCCCTTGCCAAGAATCGCAAATTAACAGATATAAACTTGCATTTGACACCAGATTATTGCCAATCTCCTCTAATATTAGATGGGTTAGCTCAAAGTCGTTTGAATTTTTTGTGGAGAAATATCAATGACCATTTCAATGTACCAAGCTTCAATACCCGTGTCTATTCGCGCACTGAATAACCTTGCAAATATTCTTGAAAAAGGTGCTGCTTATGCAGAAAATAAAAAAATAGATCCGAATGTCTTGATCAATAGTCGCTTATCCCCCGATATGCTTCCATTATCAAAACAAGTACAAATTGCCTCTGATATAGTAAACAGAGGTGCTGCACGACTAGCTGGGGTAGAAGCACCCAAGTTTGAGGACAATGAAACTACATTTGGTCAACTTATTGACCGCATTCACAAAACTATCTCTCAATTAAATACATTTAAACCTGAGCAAATTGACGGTTCAGAAGAAAAAGAAATTACCTTACAAATGCGTGACAATACTGCATCATTTCAAGGAATGCCATATCTCCTGTACTTTGTTTTACCAAACCTTTATTTCCATGTCACTACAGCTTATGACATTCTCAGGCACTGCGGCGTAGAACTTGGTAAACAAGACTTTCTTGGTCAGCCTTAACCAAAGCAATATCTAACGTCATCAATAGACTTCTTGCAGAAGTGGGTTAAAGGGGAAGGGGGAAGGGGGAAAGGGGTAAGAAAAAACCTTTACCCTTTAACCTTTACCCTTTTCCGCAAGAGTGCAAAAGTCACTTTTGCAAGAGGTCTTATCCTACATAAGAATGATGACGGCTGCTATCCTCAACTACAGATGCACTATTATCTGAGGCTGGGGCGAGGGCATTTTGCTAATCGTGACGTTAAACGACCTCTCGCCAATGGTTGAAACTATAGAAGATATTTTGGAGCAGATGTTATCAGAATTAATGAGATAGTATTTGACTATTAACAACTTCTGGCTTTATTTGTCGCTCATCTGAGCAAATTAAAAGGATTTTACAGAACCTATGCTAATAAAAAAACACATTAATCTTAATCTGGGAAGTTTTCTTAATCCTACAGAGAAATCGGAGAAGAAAATATGTTTAATGTCAATTCATTAGAGTTACTTTTTACCAGTTTGAGTTAGGTTTGGCGAATCAGCGCACTGCTTCATTCACCCAAGAGACAACAAATCACCCGGCTATGACTCCGCCTGAACTGTGGGTAGTTCATTCAAATAAATACTCTTGCATATCGTTTTGTCGATGGCGGAGAATACTTATAGCTTTAACCTGGATTTGACGAATCCGCTCTCGGCTGAGGTTTAGCTGTTGGCCAATCTGAGCGAGATTGAAATGCTGATCGTTCTCTAGCCCAAAGCTTAAAGTCAACACTTGACGCTGTATAGGTGTCAATGGTTCTAAGAATTTAGCTACGTCTTGCGATAGAAGTTCTTGGGTGAGCAGTTTTTCTGGTGAAGTGCTAACGTCTGCTAAAATTTCGCCCAATTCTGTTTCTTTCTCATCTCCGACTTGTTTATTTAAAGAGATGGCTGTTCGAGAGGCGGCGAGATATTCTCGAAGCTTATCTGTGCTTATGTTTAAGAGTGTTGCAATTTCTTCAGCAGTGGCATGGCGACCGAGTTTTTGAAAGCTTTCTCGCTGTACTTTCTTAATTTTATTAAGTATTTCAGTGAGATGAATAGGTAATCTAATAGTGCGCGATTGTTCTGCTATAGCGCGTGTAATCTCTTGGCGAATCCACCAATAAGCATAGGTCGATAGCTTATAGCCCCGGTTGGGATCAAACTTTTCTATACCCCTTTGTAAACCTATTGCTCCTTCTTGGATCAAATCTAAGAATTCCAAATTGCGGTTCTGGTATTTCTTGGCAACAGAAACTACTAGTCGCAGGTTAGCTGTTACCATTTTTTGTTTAGCTTTTTGACCAAGGTGTAGTGCTGCTCGGATTTGTGCTTCGGTTTTTTCAACAGCGTTGGCTAATTCTGTCATTGTTGGTTCGCGGTCTAGCTGTTGAGTGAGTTCATTTTTAGATTGCTCAATGGCAATCATCTGTTGTACCTGCCTAGCATAAGCGATTTCTTCCTCTGGCTTTAATAAAGGATACTGACCAATTTCTTGCAAATAGATGCGAACCATGTCGGAACTCAGGCTGGACATACAAACTTTTCGACTTTTTTAAACCAGGGGATTTAAAAGTATAAATCAAATAGCTCATTAAAATTTTCTATTTTGAAGAACCAAAACATATCACCAATGTAGCCCTGCCTGAAGTAACCTCTGCTGTAACCTTGTGTACCGCCGTTGGTCATCAGTAGAGCGCACTGCCAGAGATATCGCTTTTTTTGCGCCAACTACGATCGCTAACTTCTTGGCACGGGTCAGCCCGGTGTAAAACAGGTTCCGGGTCAACATCATGTAGTGCTGCATATAGATTGGCAGAATCACCACCGGATACTCTGACCCCTGGCTTTTATGAATAGAAATGCTCCAGGCAAGAGCAATTTCATTAAGGTCAGCATAATCGTAAACCACAGTCCGCTCACCATACAGTACTGTAACTTCCTGCTCGACAGTATCAATGGTGAGGATTATTCCCAAGTCGCCGTTGAAGACTTCGCGGTTGTAGTCGTTGGTTAGCTGAATGATGCGATCGCCCTCGCGTAACAAATTCCCACCTCTATTAATCTCTACCTTGCTGGGGCTGGGTGGGTTGATCAACTGCTGCAATACTGTGTTCAGGTTACGAGTCCCGATTACTCCCCGTGTCATCGGGCATAGCACTTGGACATCAGTGGCAGGATTAAAACCTAAGCGGGGAATTAAATCGGTAATCAACTCGCAGATTGCCTGTACACCATGTTCGGGCTGATGTCCGCCCCCATGCCAAATACAGTCGGACACAGGATTGTCAGAAATCGGTTCAATCGTCGGATAAATTCCTCGATTAATTTGGTGAGCAGCAGTGACAATGGCACTTGTTTGAGCTTGGCGGAATACCTGAGTTAACCGCACTACTGGCACGCAACCAGAATTAATCAAATCAGCGAGTATTTGACCTGGGCCCACAGATGGTAACTGGTCAATGTCACCCACCAACAATAGTAGAGCGCCAGCCAATACTGCTTTAACCAAGGAGTAAGCCAGAAACAAATCAAGCATCGAAGCTTCGTCAGCGATAATTGCCGTGTGGGGTAAAGGATTTTCGCTATCGCGCTTGAAACCCCTTGAGCGGGGGTCAAATTCTAACAAGCGATGAATAGTTTTAGCTTCCAGCCCAGTCATTTCACCTAAGCGTTGAGCAGCCCGTCCAGTGGGTGCAGCTAGAGCAATAGATTTACCCATTGCTTTCCACAGGCTGACAATGGTGTGAGTGGTAAAAGTCTTTCCAACGCCAGGGCCACCAGTGAGGATCATGATTTTGGAATAGGCTGCTGTTTCTACAGCTTGGCGTTGCTGTTCTGAAAGCTGAATTTTACGGCTAGCAGTAAAGCGGTCAATCCAATCACGCACGCGTTCAATGTCAGTGCCAACAGGTTTTTCCAAGCGTTGGCGTATCAGTTGAGCTAAATTCTGTTCCGTATGGAAGTAAGTCGGTTTGTAACAAAGTAGTGTTTTCTCTTCATCCCGCTCTCTAATCAGTTCATCTGTTAGAGCCATATCTTTGATGATTTGTGCAATTGCTTCTTCTGTGGGCTGATGAGATTCGGTTGTCAGTAGTTTTATTACCGACTCAATCAATTCGCTTTGTGGCAGGTAACAGTGCCCATCTTCGGCAGCTTCACTTAAACAGTGGATAATTCCTGCACGGTAACGAAATTCTGAATCCGGGGCAATTCTTATATTTCTCGCAATCTTGTCAGCAGTCAGAAAGCCAATACCGTAGATGTCGGCTGCCAACTGGTATGGGTTTTTGGTAACAGTGGCGATCGCCTCATCCTTATATTGCTTGTAAATCTTCACAGCATAAGTGGTAGAAACGCCATGCCCTTGGAGAAACACCATCACTTCTTTTATGGCTTTCTGTGTCTCCCAGGCATTTTTAATTAACTTAATCCGCTTTTTGGCAATACCCTGGACTTCAATCAGCCGTTCAATCTGGTTTTCGATAATGTCGAGCGTTTCTAAACCGAAGTGAGCAACAATCCGTCTTGCTGTGACTGGGCCTACACCTTTTATTAAACCACTACCCAAATATTTTTCAATTCCAGTGAGAGTAGCTGGTTTGGTTTCTTTGTAGTTGACTACTTGGAACTGTGGCCCAAATTGTGGATGGTCACGCCAGAAACCAGTTAGTTGTAAAGTCTGCCCTGGCTGGATGTTAGCAAAGCTGCCTATGATTGTGGTTAAGTCAGTGGCTCTGGCGCGGGTTAAGCGTGCCACAGTGTAGCCTGACTCCTGGGAATAAAAAGTGAGTCTTTCAACTACTCCAGTAATGGTTTCATGTTGGAGAGAAGCATTAACTTGCTGTTGGGAGTGGGCTGGGGTAGTGGACATTGCTTATTTAAAAATGCCGCACATTATTATAAGCCTGCAATTCTATCAATTGTAGTACATGAGTACTAAAACATATACTTTTACCGGATGTTTCTATAATAAATCTTCAGGCATCCATGAAAGCCCTTATCCACCGGACACTGGGCGAACGGGCTTTCATCCCCAGAAATATAAAAGTGTACAAACTCTCCTATCTAATTCGGAAGAGAGCTTTTATCTTTGGGATCTCTCTAAAACTCCAACTGTAAGCTGCCTTGCTAAATGACCCAAAATGTTTTGGGTCACTTTTCTTGTAAAAATTCTTCTATTTTAACTAGCAAGCTTTCCGCTTCTTGGAGTTGATGTGGATCTTTTTCAATATTTTTCAGAGCTTTTTTGAATTGCTTGTAAGCACTATCTAATCTAGTTCGGATAGGGTTTTCTGAACTTGGTTTAAGAGCTTTAACCCTTTTTTTAATTTCAGCAAGTGAAAGATTGTTGGCAATTGCTTCCCATAAAAGTTCTTGCCTGATACCAGGGTCGTCGATTTTTGCAATCTCTATTCCTTTGGTGTATTCAATTTTTCCTTGACGAACAGCTTCCAGAATTTCTTGAGGTTTTTTTAACAAAGGAAGCCTAGTTTTAACAAAAGATTCCCAGGTAATTCCACCACAAAATGCAAAGACTGCTTGAATTTTGTCAAACTGAGGATGATCTAAAACGCTTTGAATACCTGAGCGACGTTTGAGATTATCTATTTGATACAGCAGACTTATAGCTTCTTCAACAGTTGCTTCAATTGCTAAAGAAAGGAGTTTCAAAGTACCATCTAAATCTTCTAAGGCACTAAAATCTCGACGATTTTTGTTTTCTGCAAGTGATGCTTTGAAAGCTTCAAGGTTATTCCAGTTAAAGATTCTGACAGGAAGTGGATCTATTTCTGCAAACTCAGAACCATGATAGCGGCGTTTTCCAGCAACAAGTTCATATTCATCAGGCAACGTATTACTTAGTGGACGAACCCATAATGGAGAGTGAATACCATTCGGTTTCAGGTCATTTAGCGCCCAAGCTTTTAGTTCATCCTGGTCATAGTAGTAGCGCACAGGCTGTCCACCTGGCACAAAACTGAAACTTAGATGAATTTTACTACGGGGTATCCATACTACTCCTGAATCCTTGCCTAATTCATTTGGAATGATCTCGCTCTCGTCCCTATCAGGAGTAAAGCTTAAAATCTGTTTTAGGTTAGCAAGTCTTTGATTGGTTCCAGCTTTGCTAGTTCCTTCCAATCTTCCCATGCTTTTTTTCCTCCTCTTTTAATTTCATAAATTGGCTTCCCTTCGGCAGATGCATGTTCATAAACTTTCAACCGTTGAATCCCTTGTTCTAACACAGGTAAACCTTGTTCTCTAAGGGTATGAAAAGCGATTTCCCCATCCGGCTCTGATGATGGAGGTACAACAGTTAATAAAACAGAATATTTAGTTTTTGGTGGAAAACTTTGAACCATCATATTTAAAGCACTCATTGAGAGAGCAGAAGGAGTTGTAATAGCTAAAAGCAAATCACATCCGTCAACTAGCTCTTTAATCTCAGCAGAACTTGGTCGTGCAGGAGTGTCAATGACAATAAAATCAAAGTTCTCTTTTGCCATTATTCGGTTAGCTGTATTTTCTGTAGCAACTTGAAAGGGTAGATAGCCGCGAGATCCCCAAACGGATGCTGAACGATTAGGATCATAATCAATGAGCAAAACTTTATATCCTTTCTGTGCGAACAGGCAAGCCAGACACACTGCTGAGGTAGTTTTGCCCACACCCCCTTTAAAAGCAGTCAGTGTTACAAATTTGGTCGCCAAAATTCTGTTTCCGTTACTCGTGAATGAAAAGATTCTACCTTGCTCTAGTGAAGTTGTTTACTTAATTAGAGACTTTATAGATATTTGTGCTGCTGACCCAAAACGTTTTGGGTCATTCTATATACAACTTCAACAACCGGAGTCAAGTAGAAGCCTGATGATCGTACTACTAATGATTTATCACTTGTGATTAGAATGTCTTAGCTAACAGGCTGATACCACGAGATTATTTTACCTAAAACGTTAAGGATACTTTACTTATTAAGTAATGCCACAGCCTTCAAAATAGATAAATTGACAGTTAAAATACGATTGTTCCACAGTTCGGGTAAGTTCAGTTAAACAGAAATGTCAATGAAATCTATCCAACGTTCATCCAAACCACTTTTTCCCTCAGCCAAAATCCAACAACTCAAGCCGAAAGCCTGAACTTGTTGCTTACCGACCAGTAGAGCAACCCCCGGTTACACTTCAGGCAGACCCAACTCCCAGTGATGAGTCGCCATCAGTAGAGTAGCAAGCCCAAACGGTGCCTCCTTTTCACGTCAAAGAGGAAGGTTTCTAAGAAACCGCAACATTTAGAAAAAGGCAAAGCCAAACGTATCTCCCCTGACAAGAAAAAATCTAATTCACTGCAACAGCCCCAATTAACACTTTGAGAGGATGAAGAGAGTTACCGCCAGAGCGCTGTCAACATATCCAATTTTTAGACTGCGACAAACAAGTGGGGCGCGTGATATTGGAGTGTTGGCACTGTCACCAGGGAATAATCAGCGAGTACACTGGTGAACCTGTGATGGGAGAATACAAAGGTCGTCCTTCACTAATCAGGTAGAAATCCAATGCCCCAGCTGTGAGGAGACGGCTATCAGATTAACAACGGGTAAGGTGCTTTTGACAACAGCGATTCCTTCTCCTTGGCAGTAATGATAGTACACACCAAGAGCAAGAGTGATTGGTGAAACATATTCACGATTGATAATGCAAAATTTGAAAGTTTTACCCTTAATAATAACTGCACTAACCGCAGTGACATTAACTAGTTGCAGTACTACTACTGTTCAACAGTATGAAGCTACAGCACTCACCAGTTACACCTGGCAAGTTAAGTATGCGAATAACCTAACTAGTCAACCACAACCACGCATTGAAAACTTTGCTAATACTTCAGTGGTGAATCGGAATGGAGTAAAACCACCAGGAGCAGTTGTTGGGCCAGACGACCGTGGGCTATGGTGGCCTACTTTACCTCCGCGGCCAAGTGTTGATGAAGTTGAACAACGTAAAAAATCTCAAGAAGAGGCAGGCAAACCTGAATTGATGAAAGATGTTCAGTACAAACTGACCTATGGAGTGGGTAATTCTCAGAACACGCTACCTACTAACTATGAAGTTTATCGACAAGTGGTAAAAGCTTACCCCCAAAAAACTCCTTTGCAATTGACTTTGGGTGTAAATGATAATTCAGTTGAGAAAGCTGAACCTGTAATCAAGTAATAACGCACTCATTACTTAGTTAGCAAGAAGTTAAAGATCAAAACTGAATTGCTTTTCAACAAAAAATTGACAGTAAAGTATAAATCAAAAAGTCAACGATGATCTAAATTAATTTTTGCTGCGTTGATAAAAAGATTTCAAAAAATCCTGTTGGGGGCTATATGGGGGCTATATATACCCCAATAATAGCTCAAGGCTTTGGTGAGATTTTGACCCCTATATAGGGTGCATATAGGTGCTAAATGGGGTATATTTGACTGGTTAATATTTTGTACCCCATTTAGCCCCCAAGGGGTTATGATAAGCTCTTGAGATTAGGCAAAAAAGGGGAAGTTATTTTATTCTTCTTTCTCTTGCTCTTGCAGATCACTTGAACAGATAATTTTCACAAATTAAAGTGTATTACTTGAAGCCTATGTCAAACATTCACACGTTACAAAAAATTTTTCCTGCGGGTTTCGATAATGGTTACGGAAGCCTAAAACTTTTAGTCGATGGCTTTGAAGTAGTTCGTGTCCCCAGCTATATAACTAATGCCGAGATGGAAGATGTACCCGGACGAGTAGTTTTTAACGGTACTGCTTATACAGTTGGAGAGTCTGCGAGAAGTTCACACTGCTTACCCTATAGGTGTAGAAGTTCTCATCGATGATATCTCCCAAAAAATGAAACATTTGAATGGCGGAAAAATCGGGGATGCCTCCAAAATCCGATTTTGTTTGGAAATGGGGCATACTCGATACAGTCGTGACATCGATATCAAAGATATATACAGTGCAAGTTTGAAAGATTGGTATGAAAAATACTTGAAGAAAGTGGTGAATCTGACACTTGATGCCAAGCACCAGGGGGATGAAATCTGGGCGATTGGTGGAGGCTGTCTCTTACCAGGATTTAAGAAGCTGTTGGAGAAAAACGGCTTCAAAATCCTGGACAATCCGGTAGAAGCCAATGTCTTTGGGCTTTTAGAGATGGCAAAGACCATTTCTGCCAAGAATTCAGCATCTACATCTATTAAGTGATCGCAATGGCAGACAAACTTGACTTAACCCCAGAAAAAGTTCGGATCAAAGATAGCTACCGTGAGCGGATATTTGCCGAATCACAGCAACTAGGCAAGAGTTACCTAGAGACGCTCTACTTTATTATTGATTGTTATTTTGCTTTCAGAAAGGGTGCATTTCCCACACAACAAGTAGCTTTCACGCCGACTAATACTGAAGATAACAAACTTATTCAGCCGACTCAAGAGCCATCTATTATCGAAAACCAAGAGGATTCTGATGACCAAACCTTCACTCTTGATTTTGAGTTGTAAGGGAAGTATGGGACTGCTGCTTCTATAGTGCGTAAGTCAAGCGATCGCACGATAGCGTCATCGCTTTCTTTTGCATAAAGAAAATAGTTCTAGCACCTCTGTTTGCTAAAGTAATTCTAAGGCGCGTGAATTTCCAAAGAATCCAGAGGCATCACAAATATGAGAATACTTCATGGCACCTGGATACCAAACGAGGAAACTGACTTTATTCAGTCAGGGTCTTTTTACTTGTGGGTAGAAACTCAATTATCCCAAAAAAGTCACACCAATAGTCAACAAATTCATCCTGGACATTTGGTTAAATCCGAATTAATCGCCTTTTTAGTACAGGAATTGGGAATTAAAGAACACAATACTCAATTTGTCCAACGCATATCTCCTAAATACTTTGCCTTACCAACCACCAATAATCAGCCCCTACCCTCACCAGAATTAACCAAATATTTAGAAATTGAGTTGACTGATAGCTATGAAGAATTCCAATATTGGCAGATTGATTGTTATGAAACAGTAGTATCTACCAAAAATGTCACAGCACTTAATATTATCAAACTACTTAAAGATATCCATTTTTTAGCAATATATAATGCCCAGAAGTTTCAAATTGGTTCAGATTTATTATTTTGGTATCATTACACTCAAAGTTTTAAACAAGTAATCCTCAAAGACCAATTTATTCCCGCACTAAAATATCGACAGTTATCATCGGAAAATCCGAAGAAAAAAGGCAAAAGCAAGACTGATAAGGCAGCATTTGAAATTTATGCCACCTGGGAAATTATTTCCGAACAATATGAAGCAAATATTCTTAAATATATTGACTATATGCCACTAATATGTGTGGCAGGTAAAGCAACAGTTAGTTATCCTATTGAGTTTTTTGATCGAGAAACACTATTGCGTCACTTTTCCGAATATGTACTTGACGATTTAGTGACTCATACCCCATCAACAGCCGCTTTTGACAAACAAATTGCTGATTCTCTAATTGAATCTTGCTTTTATCCTCGTCAGCATAACCCACTAACAACAAATACTGCCCTTGAGGAATATCGGCAATGGTTGATGTGGAAAACCAAAATTACCCGCACTCAAGCTGATTCACCTTTTCATCTGTGCTTCCAGTTACATTCTCCTGATAATGAACAAATAGACAATTGGCAAATTCAATTTCTAGTAGCCAGTAAACAAGATCCATCCTTGAAGTTAGCGTTAGCAGACTACTGGACAATGAATCAATTTACCAAAACTGGCGTACATAAAGATTTTGGTAAAGATTTTGAAACAAATTTACTGCTGAATCTGGGGTATGCAGCCAGGATGTATCCCAAACTATGGCTTGGGTTGGAAACAGCGAGTCCAATCGCAATGCAAATTACCTTAGATGAAGCATTTGACTTCCTTACTGAAAGTGCTTGGGTACTGGAAGACTCAGGATTCAAAGTAATTGTACCTGCTTGGTATACTCCGGCAGGTCGTCGTCGCGCCAAAATTCGCCTCAAAGCATCGGGTAGCAAACTTGCTGCAACGAAAGGGGAAACAAAAAGCTATTTTGGCTTAGACTCACTGGTGGAGTATCAGTATGAGTTGGCAATTGGGGAGCAAACTGTCACACCTATTGAATGGGAACAACTGATTAATGCTAAAACTCCCCTAGTGCATTTTCGCGGTCAATGGATGGAATTAGACCGGGATAAAATGCAGCAGTTACTCGAATTTTGGCAGTCCCACGGTAACGAACAACCCCAGATGACCTTACTGGAGTTTCTACAACGCAGTGCTGAATTGGGGTCAGAATGGGAAATTGAACATGACGAAGCTTTGTCAGAGATGATAGCAAAGCTACAAGATAAAAGTCGCCTAGAACCAATTTCTGAACTTGATAATCTGCAAGGCACACTCCGAGAATATCAAAAGCGTGGTGTTTCCTGGCTACAATATCTAGAAAACTTGGGATTAAATGGCTGTTTGGCAGACGATATGGGTTTAGGTAAATCCGTGCAGGTGATTGCCCGATTAGTGCAAGAGAAGGAGTTACATGAAGCTCTGAAAGTAGGAGGAAAAATTACTTCTTTATCTGCCCTGCCCACACTATTAATTGCTCCGACTTCTGTTGTTGGCAACTGGCAGAAGGAAATTGCCAAATTCGCACCTCATTTAAAAACTATGGTGCATCATGGTAGCACTAGGCTACAAAATCTAGCTGATTTCAAAGCTGCTTGTGAACAAAACGATGTGATAATTAGCTCCTTTACTCTAGTCCGCAAAGATGAAAAGTTATTGAGCGGCATCGAGTGGCAACGTTTAGTACTGGATGAGGCACAAAATATTAAAAATCCGAAAGCTGCCCAAACTAAAGCTATTTTAAAATTAAGAGCTAAACATCGGCTGGCATTGACAGGCACTCCTGTAGAAAACCGCTTACTGGATTTATGGTCAATTTTTAATTTTCTCAATCCTGGTTACTTGGGTAAAGAAGCCCAGTTTCGGAAAATTTTCGAGATTCCGATTCAAAAAGACAATGACCGTGTGAAATCTGCCACCTTGAAAAAACTGGTAGAACCTCTAATTCTGCGAAGGTTAAAAACTGACCAATCTATTATTAATGACTTGCCAGACAAAGTTGAACAAAAACTTTACACTAACCTGACCAAAGAGCAAGCATCGCTTTATGAAGTGGTGGTACTAGATGTAGAAAAACAATTGCAATCAGCAGAGGGAATTCAACGCAAAGGATTGATTCTTTCAACCCTGATGAAATTGAAGCAGATTTGTAATCATCCAGCCCAATTTCTGCAAGATGGGAGTGATTTTTCACCACTACGTTCCCACAAACTCAGTCGGTTAGCAGAGATGGTTGAGGAGGCAGTTGATGAAGGAGAAAGTTTACTTATTTTTAGTCAATTTACGGAAGTGGGTGAAAAGATTGAAAAACATCTCAAACATAGTCTGCATTGCAATACTTACTATTTGCATGGTGGCACTAGTCGCCCACGTCGAGAACAAATGATTACCGAATTTCAAGACCCAAATACAGAACCATCGGTTTTTATCCTTTCCTTGAAAGCAGGGGGCGTAGGTATCACCCTCACGAAAGCCAACCATGTCTTTCACTTTGACCGTTGGTGGAACCCAGCAGTTGAAGACCAAGCAACTGACCGTGCTTTCCGTATTGGTCAAAAAAAGAATGTCTTTGTGCATAAATTTGTTGCCATTGGAACTCTAGAAGAGAGAATTGACCAAATGATTGAAGATAAGAAAAAACTCTCTAATGCTGTTGTTGGTAGCGATGAATCTTGGCTCACCGAATTAGATAATGAAGCCTTTAAGCGGTTGATTTCATTGAATAAGAGTGCAATTTTGGAGTAGATATTATGGCTAAATTTAGTCGAACTTGGTGGGGCGATCGCTTTATTCAAGCACTAGAAGCTTTTACAGATGATAACCGACTCAAAAGAGGACGGTCTTATGCTAGCGGTGGTAAAGTCAAAAGCTTTGAGATTGACTTAAATAAAATTACTGCCAAAGTCAGAGGCTCAGTTAATCCCTATTTTGGAGTCTACAAAGAACCAACTTATAATATAGAGATTCAGATTACACCTATTGCTAAAACCCGTTGGAATGAAGCTATCCAAAAGCTTTCTTCTAAAGCCAGTATCATTTCTCGATTGCTTCTAAATGAAGTCCCGGAAAATATTGAAGATACTTTCTCTCATTTGGGACTACATTTATTGCCCCATAGTAGTAAGGATTTCAAAACTAAATGCTCTTGCCCAGATTATGCTAATCCCTGTAAGCACATTGCTGGAGTTTACTATTTAGTGGCTTCTCAATTAGATAATAATCCCTGGTTGTTATTTGAATTACGGGGATTATCGAAAGCAGAACTTCAAGCCAAACTAGCTGATTCTCCTTTGGGAAAAGCTCTATCTGAGGAATTGAATACTAAAGAAATTCCTTTAGAACTTTCTAATTCGCTGTACACTAAGCTAGAAAAGCAATCTCTTAACCAAATGCCAAATGCCAGAGAATTTTGGTTAGGTACAAAGCGATTACCACAAACTATTGAAGTGGCGACTCCAAGTAGTATCTGTGCAATTTTGATTAAGAAACAAGGGGATTTTCCTGATTTCTGGCACAATGATGCTTCCTTTATTGAAACAATGGAAGAACTGTACCAGCGAGTCAAAACCAAAAATCATCAGTTCTGATTTCAGCGCTGATAACGACATCGTAAAGTAATTTCTTTTTAGATGTTAATTGCCGTTATAATTTTTTACCTTGAAAAAGCATACGCACATATTTTATGCCTTGAAAAACTCCACTTCTGAAGACGTATTTAATAATGGATTTATTTGACCAGCATCTTACAAAAATAACCGAAGAAGAAGCACCACTGGCGGCTCGGATGCGTCCCCGGACACTCGATCAATTTATTGGTCAAGACCAATTTTGATACCATCAGTGCTTTTATCAAAAGCTTACGGGGTTCTGACCCAGATGCAGCACTCTATTGGCTGGCCAAAATGGTTTATGCAGGTGAAGACCCGCGTTTCATTTTCCGGCGGATGTTAATTCTTGCTAGCGAAGATGTCGGATTAGCTGACCCACAAGCAGTTGTCGTTACAAATGCTTGTGCTGAAGCATTTGACCGCGTGGGAATGCCAGAAGGACGTTATCATTTGGCGCAGGCAGTACTTTATTTAGCGACTGCACCAAAATCCAATAGCATTATGGGATTTTTTGATGCTTTAGCCGCAGTAGAAATTGAAAATGTTGCAGAAGTCCCTACTCACCTTAAAGATGCCAATCGGGATAAAAAAGGTTTTGGGCATGGGGCTGGTTATCTCTATCCTCACGCTTACCGAGATCATTGGGTAGAACAGCAATATTTACCCAAGAGCTTGCAAGGTCAATTGTTTTATCAACCATCAACCCAAGGTTATGAACATCAAATCGCAACACAAGTGGCACGTCGTCGAGAAGCTCAACTTGCCGCAATAGTAGAAGGTATCGGTGTTGCACCAATGGAAGTCATGACTTATGGAACTGTTGACCGAGCAGATGAGCGCTGGTTGCAACGCACACTTTCTCAAGTCAGTACACAATTAGCATCTGTGCGCGATCGCATTTTCAATTTTGCTCAATTACAACGTCATCACTTAGTATTGGATCTAAATACCGCCACTGGTTTACTTACTTGGGAAGCAATCCGGCAAGTTCCTGAAGGTGGGGTTTATGCCTGTGTTCGCAATCGCTCTGATGCCAATGCTTTAAATGAACTTGCTGCGGCACTTCCTGAAACAATGCGACCAATAGTTTTTACTGCATCTGTTGCACAGATACCTGCTATGCTGGCATCTCTTGCACCAAATGTACAGTTTGACTCTATTATTGGGCGCAATGTACTAGCCTCGGAACTAGACAAGGGACTTGCTGCTCAAATTTTAGCTCAATTGCTCCCGCACTCAGTCAAGCTTATTTTAGCTGAGACAGTACCTCGTCATACCCAAAGGTTTTACCGCTTACTGCCCAGCCAAAATTTAGATGCCCAATTGTATAAGCGATTAGTTTTAGCGGAAGAAGCTATTTATACAGATGTCTCTGACCCCATGCTTAACTGGGACGCTGATGATTTGCGTCACGCTTTTGCCTCAAATGGACACTGCGTACAAGTAGTTCTTCAGCAGTATTTGACACCTATGCACATCTCTGATAATTTTATCAAGCGTTTATTTGCTGCTAATCTTAATCGACCAAGTTATGCAGATCGTCTGGCTGCAAATTTGACCAGTGAGGAAATAAATATTATTAAAAATTTATTTGTTCGTTACTTACTCAACCAATCCGTTAATTGGTCAAGCACTGTGGCATTTTTAAATATTAGCGCATGAACATAATAGGCTATCAAATCACAGTCATTTATAATTATGATTTTCACTCCTGCAATTACTCGGAAGTACGTCTTGATCAAGACGGAGAACTGAAGCTTAGGTAATATTTTTTCTTGCCTTCGCTTTATTTGTAGATGAGTATGAACTGTTCAAAAGGATTTTAGAGAATTATGCCAATTAAAAAACACATTAATCTGAATCTTGGAAGTTTTCTTAATACCGCAGATAAAAAGATAGTTGTCAATTTAGCTAGTGAAGATATTTTAACTTTAATCACGCAAGAGTTAAAAACTCGTTACTCTCCAGAAACTCAAAAACAAGCCCTTGAAGGAAGTTCTCAGCTATTACCTGATTTTGTATTACAAGAATTATTAAAGCGCCAAGACCAGGTAGTAAACGTTAACCCCGATACCTTGATAGTGGTTAACTGTCAAATAGCAGAGGTAGAGGTCGATGACTTGGGATTTGATTTAAATGTCGAAGCATATTTTGTAATTAGAGATGCTAATGGTCAAAATCATTTTCGCGCTAATAGGATCGGACTTTGGTCAAATATATGGGGTGATGAAGAACGGCTTTTCGATTTAGAAGATGAACTAGGTGAGCAATTCTGGACAAATTATCAAATCCAATTGCTTTTTGATGAAAAAAATCAGCAAACAATCGAGCTAGAAATATCACTTACAGATGACTATGAAGCAAGATTACAATTTTACCCTTCTTTTCAAAAGTTTTTACCATCCATAGTTCCCTTTACGGATAATGACTTTTAAAATCCGCGATTAAACCAGAATACGCCTAGCAATTATGGCAGTCCAAGATGTGTCTTTTTTCGCATTCCCTAAGTAAGGCGACAGTTCTATTTTAAACTTTAAACTTACATACGTGTTTCATGCCTCGAAAAACTACAGTTCCATCGCAATCAATTAAAGTAACTCCGCTAGCTCTGTCTCAATTACATATCCGCTTAGAGTTTCTAGAAAAACAACATCAATCACTACTCAAACAGATCAAGAAAAAGCGCACAGAAAGGTATTGACGCTATGACTGATATGGTAGAAACAATTGACAATCAAATTAACGTCGTTTCTGAGATTCGGGATTTTGTTAAAGGCTTTAAAGAAAAGAAAATCACTATTCAAGAATTTCTTGATGGCCCAGTTTCTTTGCGCTCCACGGACGAGTCAATTATGGAAGATATTCTTGAGCAAATGTTGTCCGAGTTAATGAGATAGTAGTTTAATTATTATTGAATAATATTTGAAAATCCTAACGTAACAGGATTATTCAAAAACTCCTGCTCTTTCAATAATAAACCATTCATGATATAAAACTGCTAAAAAAAATCCCTCTCCCTTCAAGCGATCGCATACCGCCATAAATCCAGAGAAAAAAGGATCATCTTCATAGGTAGTATCAGACAGAAAAACAGTTACAGAGTTGTTATCTATACTCCAGATACACCGAATTATGGTGATATTAGGATGATGTGATTTATCTACAGGTAATAATATCGGGCATCCTTGAACTGACAAAAAGTCTGGCTGTTCATATCTGAGAACTGATTCCCAATCCTCTGGCCCTTCATGTTTCTCAATAATCCTATCCCATCTAACTGCCTTAATTTTTTCTAGGCTTTCTGCTGATAAGTCTGATAATTTCATAGCTTGTATCTCATGAAGTCTGTTTTAATGGCTAATATACATAAATCAGATTATCATCTCTTTATTCTAGTGGATTGCAGAGATATTTAGTATATGCGATACTGAGCTTTAGTAAAAATCTTAACCTGAAAATAGAATGATTCTTATGAAAGTTAAAGATAAATATTATGATTGACCACGACCGCCTTTTCAAAGAATTATTATCTACGTTTTTTATTGATTTTCTTGATTTGTTTCTACCTCAAGTAGCCAGCCAAATAGATCGTAATTCCATCCAGCTTTTACCCCAAGAAGTATTTAATGATGTCACTTCTGGCGAAAAGAAGGAAATTGATTTACTGGCGCAGGTGCGTTATCAACAGCAAGATACTTGTTTTCTAATTCATGTTGAAAACCAGTCTTACACTGAAACAGCCTTTGCAAAGCGGATGTTTAAATATTTTGCGCGCCTACATGAAAAGTATGATTTACCGATTTACCCAGTTGTAATTTTTTCTTTTGATGAACCCAAACGCGCCGAACCCCAAAATTATCGCGTCACCTTTGGAGATTTAAAAGTGCTGGAATTTCAGTTTGTAGCAATCCAGTTGAATCGTTTAAGTTGGCGCGATTTTCTCACGCAGCCAAATCCGGTGGCGGCAGCATTAATGTCAAAGATGAATATTTCCAAGCAAGAACGTCCACAGGTGAAGGCGGAATGTTTGCGGCTGCTGGCGACCTTAAAATTAGACCCAGCAAGGATGCAACTAATTTCTGGGTTCGTTGATACGTATTTGAGGCTCGACGATACTGAGAAACAGGTCTTTCAAGCGGCAATCAGTACAATGGGATTAGATGAACAGGAGGAAATTATGGAGATTGTTACAAGTTGGCAACAGGAAGGCGCTCAAAAAACAAGAGAAGAGATTGCATTAAATTTACTCAAAAGAGGAATGATTGTGCAAGAAATCTCACAAGTCACGGGTTTAAGTCTTGAACAAGTTCAGCAGTTACAAGCTCTTCTTTCTCAAGAAAATTAATGTCAGTTGTACAGATGGGTGAACAAGAAAATGAGTGCGATTACCCTGACAGCGAATCGCACCCAAAATCTTATTCAAACCACAACAGAATTAACAGACTTTTTATAGGAAAAACCCCAGTAAGGGCAAAAGCGAATTTTAACAGACTTAATCGGTTCATTACAGCACAAAGTTACTCTTCCTCATCCTCATAATCTGCATAATCTGCATAGTCTTGACCGTGTTTTTCGTACCACAAACGTTCTTGCTCTTGAGCCGCCTCTCGCTGTATCCTTTTCCGTTCTGCCATCTCTGCTTCTAGGCGTTCTTGCGCTAATTTCTCCTTCTCAATTCTTTCTTTCAAAAGCCTTTTCCGCTCTTGGGTTTCTTGCTCTACCCTCTCCCTCTCAAGTCTGATTAATCGCTGCTCGATTCGCCAACAGTAAAAATCTAATGCTTTACCCGTCGCGGCTCCAACTGCACCACCGACTAAAAAGATCAGTCCAGTTTTCCAGCCTTGAATAGGGCCACCACTCCACTCTAAACTTTTTTGATTCAGCCACACCAACACAGAGAAGACAAAAATTCCAAACACTGAGTTGATAAGCGCAAAAATCCTGGGTGTTATCTCAGTCTGTCGCAGTATTAGCCACTGTCCCAGCCAAAGTATTGCACCAAAAATCACCGCAGCGATCGCACTCATGACAACATGATCTGGATATCTGAACGGATCTAGTGTCATGTTAATAATCAATGGCACAAATATCAGCAGACAGAGCAAAAAGCCAATGAATAAGCCAGCAACACTTATCAGGCTCCAGTAGCGACCGAGATAACCGAGGCGGAATTCTAGTATCCACTCTTGTACTGGAAGCATTGTTATGTAAAACGCGATTCCTGCACTAACGTAATCGAGCATTGGCAGTTGTTTTACCTTTGTACTTAGCATATTTGGCATAGTAGGGTATCCGCCGAGAGGTCTATGTGCAAAATCGGACACGTCGTAAAGTTTGGTAAAGTTTATTATCAAAAACCTTAATTTACCGTTGTTTCAGCCTCGACCTCAACTTGACCATTCAAATGAAAACATTCCCTAAAAGGGTTATTTATGGGCAAGTTTTAAGGACAAAAAGGGGTGGAAGCTCCCTCTGGAAAATCACCACTCAACGCCGACGATCGCTACCCTCGACATATCTACCTTGCCTTTATCTGTAACCGTTTATCATAAAGCTAGCTATTTGACAAGATATTTGTTATACTTATTTACATGAACAATGATTTCGACTTCAAATCTCCTGAGCTATTTGGTTCTGTTGTTTTCAGACCTGATTTTAATAGCTTTAAGACTATCAATGCTTCCCAAGCTTGGTCTTTATTCTTTACAGGTGGTAGAGAAGACAAAAAACTAGATTCTAACCCTCGAATAGGTCTTTTCTTTACTAGTATTTTGCTAGGTCTTAGTGTTTCTGGGTTCGCCAGCGCACTGATTACCCGGACAATATTTCCTGTTTAAGTGCTTGACTAGTAGCTAATACGAAGTATAACTCAGAACCACCAACTTCTTGGTGGTTCAAATTTTTAGTATGTCTTCACTAATATCTGAGTAACGCCATAGTTTCGGCTAACCTACAAATCTTTTAAAGTCTGACTAGCCTTGAGGATATCAGGACAAATATTCATCTAAAATTTGGCAATTTAATCTAGGAGAATTCATGTTAGACTTTAACACCTTGACGGTATTCTCAAGCACTTACTGCATTGGTATTTGTGCTTTTTTAATCCCAGCCAACCTAATTGCTACCTCGTTAACAATAGGTTTGACATTATTGTGTCGTCCAGCTATTGAGATTTGGCGAAGTGCTGCAATTGCCAGTACCTTTGCTTTATTAATCATACTGCACGTATTTGCTTGGTTCATGATTGGAGTTGTCATGGCTCCCACATACATTTTATTGGGACTAGGAAGCATCTGTCTGGGAGCAAATTTCGGAGCAATTCTCCTATACAAACGCTTTGCAAATGCTTATGTAGCGATGAAAGTTGAATTTTCCTAAGCTCCATATTCCAAGCTCCTGAATTTATTCATGGGGTTATTAATTACGGATTACGTAAAGCCTGCGGCATAGCTTTGCTTAGAGCGTAGCGGGGCGCAGCCCATTAGTAATTACGAATTGGAGCAAAGCAACTTGGCTCCTGGCTGCTGAATTCTTCAAATCTATCTTTGTAAGTCTACTTGTTGTATTTGAGATTTAGCTAATATTTTATCAATTTGAGTATTAACATCTTCAAAAGTCTGTAATATCTGTGGAGTTAGTTTATTAGTCTGTACCTGACCAGATTGCAAGTTTAAAATTACCTCCCCATTTTTCTGCGAAATAGTTAAATCTCTCTGCTGGGTATTGAAAGCCAAGTCATAAATTCTCCCTTGGACTTTAGTACCATTTTCATCAGATTTACCCCAGGCCATGCCAATCTTTTGAGCAATTTGAGTGAGCCGACTGATGGCTTCAAGTTCAAATTTATCTTTATTCATTACTGTCAATGCTTCGGCTGATAATTGCTCACCAGCTTTAAACCCATAAGCCACTTCTACAATGCGTTTTTTGTAATTTTCCGACTTCCCTAACTTATCTGCGGCATTATACCAATTTCTCAAGTCATCAATAGTAACTGATTGAGTTTGGACTGTTTGGTTGGGTACGGCTCTGTTTTGTGGTTCAGGAAACGGGACTATAAAACCCTCCACATAATCCCCCAAGGGTTCAAGATGTAGCCCCCAGACCTGCCCTTTGCCCGTGAACAGTTCTGGTAATGCCTTGGGTGAGTGCTTTTCCATATCAGCCCACTGCTGTTGATAAACGGGGTCAGCAATCATATCAGGTGTGATTTGATACTGCTTACCGACTCGAAAGGCGACTTGCTTATCAATGCCTGTCGCCAGAGCAATATCCCCTTCCTTAAACCCATACTGTTTGTATGGTTGATAAGCTCTGGTGGTATGAGTTCTGCCGTATCCGCGCATGGCATCAATGCAAGTATTTACAGGTAGTGGGTTCGGCTCACCATGCATCATTAAAGGGTAGTTCATCGGAATCGGTTTGCCTTTAATGGCTATTGGGGCGACATTTTGAATATCTTGGTTTGGGTGGAATTGAGCGCTTTGTTGAGGCGGGGATTGTGCTGATTGAGATGGAGGTTTCAAAAACTGTGGTCGTGTGGCAAAGGAGTTAACTCTTTGTTGATAGTCACCATCCGATTCAATAATTGCCCCAAATTTATTGGTCATGTTCTCCAAAGTTTTAGGGGGAATTGAACTGCTGACTAAGTGAAATACTGCTAGACCTTTTTTAGTTTCCCTGATAACATCTTCTGTTGGTACTTGCTCCCATTCAACTTTTTGAGCAGTTAACCATTTAGTCACAGTCTCAGCTTTCTGGTTGTCAACAGCCAAGCCCATGACTCCAAGTTTTTTGTTTGATTCTATAGAAAATAAGAAAGTAGGACGCTCTTTAATATGATGGAGAATTTTAGCACTACTCTCAATCATCTCTTGTTGTTCAGAATTAACTGATTGAGTCCCAAAAGCCTGAAATTCCTTCGTCCAAATAGTAGGATATTCAACGGTATTAGGGTCAATTTGAGCGCAAATCACAGAAAAATTACTTTCAATAATAGCGTCGGCGGGTGTAAGTTGTCCGGTTTTGAGTAGTCCAAGCTGTCTAAGCGCGTCTTTGTCTTTTTTAAAGTGCAATACTCCCAAGGGTTCACCATTGAGAAATACTGCATCTCTAGTTTTTAAAGGTGGCGTTTCGATAGTCAGTTTTCGGTAATCTTGATCATTGAATGTCTGACCAGAAAAATCATAAAAGTTAATTTTATTAATTTTGAGGAGATTCCCATTGGGAGACTCACCCAGCACAAAAGCTTGATCTCCAGTTTCAGAAATTGACTTGAGCTTTAATTTTAGGGGATTACCATTTTTGAGATAATTAATTTCTTTTAACTGTTGGCCAGAATCACTGTCTAACTCACCCAGGGTTTTGCCATCAAGTTTGATTTTTACTGTTTTGTCAGCCACCGACACAGTGCCAAATTCTAAGTTTACGGGTTCGGCGTTAAAAACAAGTCCTGCATAAGAGAAGTTCTTGAGTTCGCGGATAGTAATTTCAACTGGCTCGTTTCCTGGCAGTCCAATAGTTGCTTTGGCAGTAGCAGGTTCTACCCCAACCATACAAGAGAGCGCTTTCGTTCCAATGGGAAGCTGTGCGGTTCTGGTTCCTAACATGGCGAATTCCTTGTATTCGCCGTCACTATCCTGGACAAATAACAATCTGGAAACATGGCGCTCATGCCCAACTGGGTGGTGAGAGGCTCTGATTTCTATCGGGTGTTTTTCGGTGGGATTCCAGTCTCGACCCAAAAATTGATTCGCTCCATTCAAAAGTGTGACTAACT
>NZ_JAWJTF010000117.1:524-30134 GCF_048836525.1 Nostoc sp. CALU 546 | reverse complement strand
AACAGCAGGCGCCGCAGGGGGGGTGTGTGTGTGGAGGGTGTGGGGGGGGGGGGGGTGGGGGATGGGGCGAGGGGGGACGAGGATTGGTGAGGAGGCAGGGGCGCGGGGGAAGCGGGCGGGGCGGGGGGCAGAAGTTCTTCCCAATTCCCAGTCCCCAATCCCCAGTCCTCGGCTTTACAAAACTGGGGACTTAGCTCGTTATTTACCAAATGGCAATATCGAATACCTGGGACGTATCGATAACCAAGTAAAAATCCGGGGATTCCGCATTGAGTTAGGAGAAATCGAAGCAGCACTAAGCCAACATCCCCATGTGCAAGCATCATGTGTCATAGCCCGTGAAGATACTCCGGGTGATAAGCGCCTAGTAGCATACATTGTGCCGCAGCTACAAGTAACACTCACAATTAGCGAACTGCGTAGCGACCTTAAGAAAAAGTTACCAGACTACATGGTTCCTTCGGCAATAGTCATCCTGGAGTCTTTACCGCTTACCCCCAACGGCAAAATAGACCGTCGCGCTCTACCAGCACCAGAGCCAAGTAGTGAATTATTAGAGAAATATGTCGCCCCACGCAACCCCATCGAAGAAATACTGTCACTGATTTGGCAACAAGTTCTAAAAGTAGACCTTGTAGGCAGACATGATAACTTTTTTGAGCTAGGAGGACACTCTTTATTAGCAACGCAACTTATTTCCCGTGTGCGTAGCAGCTTGAAAGTAGAACTGCCATTGCGATCGCTATTTGCTGCACCAACGATCGCTGAATTATCGCATAACATTCAGCAGTTGCAGCAACAAAACTTAGAACTAGCTGCACCACCCATCTTAAGGCGGGCAAACAATGCAGAAATACCACTGTCTTATGCTCAAAAGCGTTTGTGGTTTTTAGACCAGTTCGAGCCGAACAGTGCCTCATACAACATCCCTTTTGGGTTGCGTTTAGTTGGAACTCTGAATGTTGTCGCCTTAGAACAAAGCTTAATTGAAATTATTCATCGGCACGAAGCATTACGCACTAACTTTGTTACTGTTGATGGACAAGCTGCTCAAATCATTCACAATTGGAGGGAACAGGGAACAGGGAATAGGGAACAGGAAAATATACCTTGGACACTATCAGTTGTTGACTTAAAGCATTTACCTTTAACAGAACAAAAAACTGCTGCACAGAAATTAGTCCAAGAACAAGCGTTTCTTCCTTTTGACTTAGCTGATGATGCATTAATCAGAGCGACATTAATAGTGCTGTCTTCTACAGAGCAGTGGTTATTAGTGTGTATGCACCACGTTGTCTCTGATGGCTGGTCAATAGGTGTGTTTGTCCAGGAGTTACAAGCACTGTACAATGCTTATTCTCAAGGTGAACTTTCACCCGTATTACCACTGCCGATTCAGTACACAGATTTTGCAATTTGGCAAAGACAATGGTTGCAAGGGGAGGTACTACAAAGCCAATTAAGTTACTGGCAAGAACAATTGGCAAATGCACCCACATTCTTACCATTACCCACAGACAGACCTAGACCTGCTGTACAGACTTTCAATGGTGCATATCTTGAGTTTGCCCTGTCTGTTGAGTTAACTCAAAAGTTGATAAAACTGAGTCAAAAGCAAGGGGTGACTTTGTTTATGACTTTGTTAGCGGCTTATAATACCCTGCTTTACCGCTACACGGGACAAGAAGATATTTTGGTGGGGACACCAATTGCTAACCGCGATCGCACCGAAATAGAAGGGTTAATTGGCTTTTTTGTCAACACTTTAGTGATGCGGACTGATTTATCTGAGAATCCCACCTTTAACGAATTACTCCCGCGCCTAAGAGAAATGGCTTTCGGAGCCTATGCTCATCAAGATTTGCCCTTTGAAATGCTAGTAGAAGCATTGCAGCCAGAACGGGATCTCAGCTATACACCACTATTTCAGGTGATGTTTGTTCTCAATAATGCGCCCAAATCTGAAATAGAGTTGACTGGATTAACTGTCAGTGAATTGCCAATAGAAAGTGCGATCGCCAAGTTTGATCTTATCTTATCAATGGAAAACACTAGCACCGGACTAGTGGGAGGATGGGAGTATAACACTGACTTGTTTGATAGCAGCACCGTTGAGCGCATGACTGGTCATTTTGTGACACTGCTGGAAAGTATTGTCGCCAATCCCAGCGAGAAGATTTCACAATTACCACTACTCACAGCATCGGAGCAGCAACAGTTATTAGTTGAGTGGAATGATACAAGCGTAGATTATCCCCAAGATAAATGTATTCATCAGTTGTTTGAGGAGCAAGTGGAACGCACGCCCGATGCTGTGGCAGTAGTGTTTGAGAATCAACAATTGACATACCACGAGTTGAATTGTCGTGCTAACCAGTTGGCGCATTATTTGCGGTCTTTGGGAGTGGGAGCCGATGTGCTGGTGGGGATATGTGTAGAGCGTTCTTTAGAGATGGTGGTTGGGCTGTTGGGCATTCTCAAGGCGGGTGGGGCTTATGTACCACTTGACCCTGAGTATCCCCAAGACCGTCTGAATTTTATGCTGGCAGACGCTCAAGTTTCAGTCTTGCTTACTCAACAGCATCTACTTGAAAAACTACCTGAACATCAAGCGCGTGTAGTCCACTTAGATAACGATTGGCTCCTAATCAGTAAGTCTAGCCAAGAGAATCCAATTGCCCAGGTGCAAGCTAGTAACGTAGCTTATGTGATTTATACTTCTGGCTCTACTGGTCAACCGAAGGGAGTAATGCTATCTCACAGTAACCTTTGCAACCACATGTTCTGGATGCAAGCAACGTTCCCCCTGACTGAAAAAGACAAAGTACTGCAAAAAACTCCCTTTGGCTTTGATGCCTCAGTTTGGGAATTCTATGCTCCATTGTTAGCAGGTGGACAGTTGTTAATAGCTGAACCCAGAGGTCATACTGACAGTGCTTATCTCTTAAAGTTAATCGCCCAGCAGCAGGTAACTACTATTCAACTTGTTCCATCTTTACTGCAAATTCTTTTAGAGCAGGGAGGAATCGAAACTTGTCACTCCCTCAAACACGTCTTCTGTGGCGGTGAAGTCTTACCCGTTACTCTACAAGAAGGCTTGTTAAGTAAGCTAGATGTAAATTTACATAATCTCTACGGCCCAACAGAGGCTTGTATTGATGCAACTTTCTGGAATTGTCAGCGTGAGATTTATCCACAAGTTGTCCCTATTGGTCGTCCAATTTCCAACACGCAAATCTACATACTCGACCAAAACTTACAACCAGTACCTATAGGTGTACCAGGAGAACTGCACATAGGTGGTGCAGGATTAGCAATAGGATACCTCAACCGCCCAGAATTAACACAAGAAAAATTTATCTCCAACCCGTTTGAGAAGGCAGGAGGCAGCGGTTCGGCTTCGCTCACCGACCAGAGGCAGGAGGCAGGAGGGAGTAGATTATATAAAACAGGGGATTTAGCACGCTATTTACCAGATGGTAATATCGAATACTTAGGACGCATCGATAACCAAGTAAAAATCCGGGGTTTCCGCATCGAGTTGGGAGAAATAGAAGCAGCACTAAGCCAACATCAAGATGTGCAAACATCTGTAGTCATTGTCCGCGAAGACATTCCCGGAAATACTTGTACTGAGCAAAGCCGAAGTAAACGCCTAGTCGCATACATAGTACCGCAGCCACAGCAGACTTGTACTGAGCGAAGTCGAAGTACACCGACAGTAAGCGTTCTGCGTAGCTTCCTCAAAGAAAAGCTACCAGAATACATGGTACCAAGTGCGATCGTCATCTTAGAATCTTTACCCCTAACACCCAATGGCAAAATAGACCGCCGCGCCCTACCAGAACCAGAAGCACGCACAGGAATAGAAAACGAGATAGTGCTACCGTGCACCCCCATTGAAGAAAAATTAACCCAAATTTGGGAGCAAGTATTAAGGGTAGAGCAAATAGGCATACATGATAACTTTTTTGAATTAGGAGGAGATTCCATCCTCAGCATTCAAATCATCAGCAGAGCAAAAGTTGCTGGAATAGAACTGACAATCAAACAACTATTTGCCAATCAAACTATCGCCCAATTAGCCACAGTTGCAGGTACAACAAAAGCCCTCTCAATCGAACAAGGATTAGTCACAGGAACATTACCCCTAACACCAATTCAACACTGGTTTTTCGAGCAAAAGTTCCCAGAAAAACACCACTTTAATCAATCATTCCTCCTCACAATACCATCAGACCTCAACCTAGAAATATTAGAGCAAGTATGGCAGCAATTACTAAAACATCACGATGCTCTTAGGCTAAGATTCACTCAAACAGACACAATATGGCAGCAGATTCATGCTAACCCAACCGATAATATTACTATCCGCCATTTTGACTTATCGACAGTTCCAGAAATTGAGATAGAAACTGTCATTGAAACCACAGCCAATGAATTACAGGCGAGTTTAAATCTTTCAGAAAATCTCGTGCAAGTAGCATTTTTCTGGCTGGGTATTAACAAAAAAGCGCGATTGCTGATATTAATTCACCACCTCGTAGTAGACGGTGTTTCTTGGCGGATATTGTTAGAAGATTTGCAGACAGCTTACCAGCAACTAAGTCAAGGCAAAACCATTCAGCTACCTGCAAAAACTACATCTTTCAAAGATTGGGCGCAAAAGATAACAGCTTATGCCCAATCAGAAGTCTTAAAATCAGAACTAGATTATTGGTTGAGTCCATCTTACGATGCAGTTGACTCTATTCCAGTGGACTATGCACAAGGAATAAACACTACTGCATCGGCTAGGACAGTAACAGTATCATTAGATGAAGCCGAAACTCTTTCTCTCCTGCAAGATGTTCCGAAAGCTTACAAAACACAAATTAACGATGTCTTGTTAACTGCCTTAGTGCTGGTATTAAGCGAATGGACTAACTCTGATTCAGTGTTATTCAACTTAGAAGGTCATGGGCGGGAAGAAATCGTAGATGGTGTAGACTTATCACGCACTGTTGGTTGGTTTACAACGATTTTTCCAGTAGTTGTGGAACTGGGAATCACAGATGATCTGGGTACTGCTTTAAAATCCGTCAAGGAACAATTACGTGTAATTCCTAATAAAGGCATTGGCTATGGCTTATTGCGTTATCTGAATGTTGATGCAGAAATTAATGCCCAACTAGAGAAAATTCCCCAAGCAGAAGTTAGCTTCAATTATTTGGGGCAATTTGCTCAGGTTGTGAATACATCTTCTCTGATACAAATAGCTAATGAGTCTAGTGGAAACAGTCAGAGTTTACAAGGTCAGCGCCATTATTTGCTAGATATTAATGCCATCATTATCAACGAAAAACTGCAAATAGATTGGACATACAGCAGCAATATACATCAGCACGAAACGATTGAGAATATTGCCCAAGAATTTGTCGAAACTTTGCAGAAGCTCATTGCTCATTGTTTATCAACAGAAAATATAGGTTATACGCCTACAGATTTCCCATTAATTCAACTTGACCAACTAGAAATAGATCAGATATTACAAAATTTATGAAATTAGAACTTAACAAAACTAATCGGCAAAATATTGAAGATATTTATCCCTTATCTCCCATGCAAGAGGGGATGCTATTTGAAAGTTTGTATGCTCGAAATTCAGGCGTATATTTTGAGCAGATAACTTGCATTTTGACGGGAAACCTAGATATAAAAACCTTTGAGCAAGCTTGGCAGCAAGTAGTAGCTCGGCATCCCGTCTTCCGTACAGCTTTCCTGTGGGAGTCTTTAAGCCAGCCGGTTCAAGTGGTATATCGACAGGTAAATGTGACAGTCGAAACTTATGACTGGCGGGAGTTATCTGCACAAGAGCAGCAACAGCAATTAGAGACTTTTCTGGATTCGGAGCGACAACAGGGTTTTCAAGTGTCGCAAGCGCCATTGATGCGTCTACATCTAATCCAGTTGGATGGGAATACTTATCAGTTTGTTTGGTGTCATCATCATTTATTACTTGATGGCTGGTCGTCACCTTTGGTTTTCCAAGACCTGTTGGAGTTTTATCAAGCTATTTCTCAGGGTAAAAGTTTATCTAACATCGGAACTGTCAGCTACCGCAACTATATTGCTTGGTTACAACAACAGGATCGAGATTTAGCTCAAGAATTTTGGCGACAAAAACTCCAAGGTTTTACTACACCAACTCTTTTGACTGTGGATAAACCATTGTCAATGCGGGAGCAGCATTCGAGCTACAGTGAACAACAAATTGACTTAACTGTGTCAGCAACAACAGCAGTAATGTCTTTTGTCAGACAGCATCAATTGACGATGAGTAATTTGGTGCAGGCGACTTGGGGATTGTTGCTTTCTCGCTACAGCCAAGAAACAGATGTGGTTTTTGGTGCAACGGTGTCTGGTCGTCCGCCTGAACTTGTTGGTGTAGAGTCGATAGTGGGTTTATTTATCAATACTCTGCCAGTGCGGGTACAAATCTCCGAGAAGACTGAATTGCTGGGTTTGTTGAAGGATTTACAGGCACAACAGATTGAGTCTGAGCAATTTTCCTATAGCTCATTAGCAGAGATTCAGGGGCTAAGTGATGTTCCCAAGGGTACTTCTTTGTTTGAGAGTATTGTTGTTTTTGAGAATTATCCTATTGATACTGCTGTTCTAAAAGGCGATCGCAATTTTTCCCTCTCGAATTTTAGATGGATTGAACAAACAACTTATCCTCTGGCGGTTGTAGTTTCCCCTGGCGAGCAATTATCGCTGAGGGTGATGTACGATGCTAGTCGATTTGAAGATGGAACGATTAGCCGGATGCTGGGTCATTTTGTCACAATGCTTGAGGGAATCGCTACTAATCCTCAGCAACGAATTTCTCAGTTGCCAATACTAACAAAATCTGAGCAACAACAGTTATTAGTTGACTGGAATGATACCCAATCTAATTATCCCCAGGATAAATCTATTCATCAATTGTTTGAGGAGCAGGTAGAGCTTACACCCGATGCTGTAGCAGTGGTGTATGAGAATCAATATCTCACATACCGCGAATTGAACAGCCGTGCTAACCAGTTGGCGCACTACTTGAAGTCTTTGGGTGTAAAAGCTGATGTGCTGGTGGGGATATGTGTAGAGCGTTCCTTAGAAATGGTTGTGGGACTATTGGGGATTCTCAAAGCAGGTGGTGCTTATGTGCCACTTAACCCAGAATATCCTCAAGAGCGATTGACCTTCATGCTTGAAGATACTCAGTTATCAGTTGTATTGACTCAAGAAAAACTAGTTAATAAATTAGGCAACGGCAAAGCTAATGTAATTTGCTTAGACTCAAACTGGGATATCATCAATCAACAAACACAACAGAACCCAACTACCAGTGTCAAAGCTGATAACTTAGCTTATGTAATGTACACCTCCGGTTCTACAGGTCAACCCAAGGGTGTAAGCATTGTCCATCGAAGTGTAGTTCGACTCGTCAAAGAAACCAACTATATCAACATTTCTTCTCAAGACGTAATTGCCCAAGCTTCAAATCACGCCTTCGATGCTGCTACTTTTGAAATTTGGGGAGCGTTACTAAACGGAGCGCGGTTGGTAGGGGTAAGCAAAGATTTGGCACTTTCGCCCAAAGATTTCGCAGTCTTTATGCGATCGCAAAATATCAGTGTGTTATTTTTGACAACTGCATTGTTCAATCAAATTGCTCAAGAAGTCCCCTCTGCTTTCAATTCACTACGGCATCTTCTATTTGGCGGCGAGGCTGTCGATCCTAAATGGGTTAAAGAAGTACTCAACAATGGTGCGCCGCAGCGATTGCTCCATGTTTATGGGCCAACAGAGAATACAACATTTAGTTCTTGGTACTTAGTGCAAGATGTACCAGAAGGCGCGACAACTATTCCCATCGGGCAGCCAATTTCTAACACACAAATCTATTTGTTAGATTCCCAACTACAACCAGTGGGTATTGGTGTACCCGGAGAAATTTATATTGGCGGAGATGGTCTAGCTAGAGAATACCTTAACCGCACCGATTTAACACAAGAAAAATTCATCCCCAATCCCTTTGGTGGAAGCAGGGGAGCAGGGGAGCAGGGGAGCAGGGGAGCAGAAGAAAAATTACACCCGTCTTTCCCCTCTGCCCCTCCGCACCTCTGCCCCTCTGCCTCTTCCGAGCGCCTCTACAAAACCGGGGATAAAGCACGTTATTTAAGCGATGGCAATATTGAATACTTAGGACGCATCGACGACCAAGTAAAAATACGTGGTTTACGGATTGAGTTGGGCGAAATTGAAGCAGTCCTGAGCCAACACAGCGATGTGCAGATATCTTGTGTCATTGTCCGCGAAGATACCCCTGGAGATAAACGTTTAATCGCCTACGTCGTAACGCATCAGAACTGTCAACCTACGATGGGTGAAATACGTCAATTCCTCAAAGCAAAGCTGCCAGATTACATGATACCTTCGGCAATAGTAATCTTGGAATCTTTCCCCTTGACTCCCAACGGCAAAGTAGACCGCCGCGCCCTGCCAAAACCAGAATTAGACACCGCACTCCGAGAAAAATATGTCGCCCCGCGTACACCCGTTGAGGAAATGCTTGCACTCCTCTGGGCGCAAGTTTTGAAAGTAGAGCAAGTGGGTATTTACGATAATTTCTTTGAACTTGGGGGACACTCACTACTAGCAACACAACTGGTTTCACGCATCCGCACTAGCTTCAAAATAGAACTACCATTACGTGAGTTATTTGCTGCATCAACAATTACGGAATTAGCGCCATTCATTCAGCAGTTACAGCAACAGGACTTACAACTTGCTGCACCACCCATTTTAAGGCGGGCAGAGAATGCAAACTTACCACTGTCTTATGCTCAACAGCGTTTATGGTTTTTAGACCAGTTAGAGCCAAACAGTGCTTCATACAACATTCCCTTCGGGTTGCGTTTAGTCGGAACTCTTAATGTTGCCGCGCTACAACAAAGCTTAATTGAAATTATTCATCGCCACGAAGCATTACGCACTAACTTTGTTACTGTTGATGGACAAGCTACTCAGATCATTCAAACACAGCAAAATTGGTCATTAACAGTAGTTGATTTGCAGCATTTAGCTTTAACAGAACAAGAAATCGCTGCACAGCAATTAGTCCAAGAACAAGCAATTGAGCCTTTTGACTTAGCTCATGATGCATTAATCAGAGCAACATTACTGGTGTTGTCTCCTACAGAACAGTGGTTATCAGTGTGTATGCACCACGTTGTCTCTGATGGCTGGTCAATAGGTGTGTTTGTTGAGGAGTTACAAGCACTGTACAATGCTTATTCTCAAGGTCAAACGTCACCTTTATTGCCACTGCCAATTCAGTACGCAGATTTTGCAATTTGGCAAAGACAATGGTTAGTCGGGGAAGTACTCAATAGCCAATTGAGTTACTGGAAACAACAATTGGCAAATGCACCTACGTTCTTGCCACTACCCACAGACAGACCCAGACCTGCTGTGCAGACTTTTAATGGTGCATATCTTGAGTTTACTCTGTCTGGTGAACTAACTCAACGGTTATTACAACTGAGTCAAAAGCAAGGTGTGACTTTGTTTATGACTTTGTTGGCGGCATATAATACTTTGCTTTATCGCTACACCGGACAAGAAGATATATTGGTGGGTTCGCCAATTGCTAACCGCGATCGCACCGAAATAGAAGGGTTAATTGGCTTTTTTGTCAACACTTTAGTGATGCGGACTGAGATATCAGGCGATCGCAGTTTTAACGAATTACTCCCACGTATCCGGGAAATGGCACTGTCCGCTTATGCTCATCAAGATTTGCCCTTTGAAATGCTAGTGGAAGCATTGCAACCAGAACGGGACTTGAGCCATACACCACTGTTCCAAGTGATGTTTGTTCTTAATAATGCGCCCACATCTGAAGTTGAGTTGACTGGGTTAAGTGTCAGTGAATTGCCAATAGAAAGTGCGATCGCTAAGTTTGACCTTACCTTATCAATGGAAAACACTAGCACCGGACTAGTGGGAGGGTGGGATTACAACACCGACTTGTTTGATAGCAGCACTATTGAGCGCATGACTGGTCATTTTGTGACACTGCTGGAAAGTATTGTCGCCAATCCCAAAGAGCGGATTTCTCAATTACCAATGCTCACAGCATTTGAGCAACAGCAGTTATTAGTTGAGTGGAATGATACAAGCGTAGATTATCCTCAAGATAAATGTATCCATCAGTTGTTTGAGGAGCAAGTAGAGCGTACACCCGATGCTGTGGCGGTGGTGTTTGAAAATCAACAATTGACGTATCACGAGTTAAATTGTCGTGCTAACCAGTTGGCGCAATACTTACGTTCTTTAGGAGTGTCCGCAGATGTGCTGGTGGGGATATGTGCCGAGCGTTCTTTGGAGATGGTGGTGGGATTACTTGGTATTCTCAAGGCGGGTGGGGCTTATGTACCACTTGATCCTGAGTATCCCCAAGACCGTTTGAGTTTTATGCTCGAAGACGCTCAAGTTTCAGTATTACTGAGTCAGCAGCAATTAGTTGAGAAATTACCAGAACATCAAGCGCGTGTTGTTTGTTTAGATACCGACTGGGGAATGATTTCCCAGTCGAATCAACAAAATCCAATCGCTGGTGTACAAGCGACTAACTTGGCTTATGTAATTTACACTTCGGGTTCCACCGGAAAGCCTAAAGGAGCGATAAATACGCATCTAGGGATTTGCAATCGCCTTCTGTGGATGCAGCAAGCATATCAATTAACAGAAATAGACTGCGTTTTACAGAAAACTCCTTTCAGCTTCGATGTCTCCGTTTGGGAATTTTTCTGGCCATTATTGACTGGAGCGCGTTTAGTTGTAGCTAAACCAGGTGGACATAAAGATAGTGGTTACTTGGTCAACCTAATACTAGAACAGCAAATTACTACACTGCATTTTGTTCCTTCGATGCTCCAGATTTTCCTAGAAGAACTTCGTTTAAAAGATTGCATTAGCTTGAAGCGAGTTATTTGTAGTGGTGAAGCACTGCCTTTAGAACTTCAGGAACGCTTTTTTGCCTGTTTAGGGTGTCAATTGCATAATCTCTACGGCCCGACAGAAGCGGCAATTGATGTCACCTTCTGGGAATGTCAACCAGAGAGCAACTTGAAGACTGTACCTATTGGTCGCCCAATTTCCAATACGCAAATTTATATACTTGACCAAAACTTACAACCAGTACCCGTGGGTGTACCAGGAGAGTTACACATAGGTGGTGCAGGATTAGCAAGAGGATACCTCAACCGCCCAGAGTTAACAGAACAAAAATTTATCCCCAACCCTTTCAGTGGAAGCAGGGGAGCAGGGGAGCAGAGGAGCAGAGGGGTAAGGGAGCGGAGGAGAAAAATAGTGCAATCTCCAGTTGCCAGTCCCCGCCTGTATAAAACCGGAGATTTGGCTCGTTATTTACCAGATGGCAATATCGAATATCTGGGACGTATCGACAACCAAGTAAAAATCCGTGGATTTCGTATCGAATTGGGAGAAATCGAAGCAGCATTAAGTCAACATCAAGATGTGCAAACATCTGTGGTCATCGTCCGCGAAGATACTCCTGGTGACAAGCGCCTAGTAGGCTATATAGTACCGCAGCCACAGATAACACCTACAGTAAGCGTTCTGCGTAGCTTCCTCAAAGAAAAGCTACCAGAATACATGATACCAAGTGCGATCGCTATCTTAGAATCTTTACCCCTAACCTCCAACGGCAAAATAGACCGTCGCGCCCTACCAGCACCAGAGCCAAGTAGTACATTATCAGATAAATATGTAGCTCCACGTACACCCCTAGAAGAAATCCTTGCACTGATTTGGCAAGAAGTCCTAAAAATAGAGCTTGTAGGCAGACATGATAACTTTTTTACCTTGGGAGGACACTCCTTATTAGCAACGCAACTCGTTTCTCGTGTGCGTAGCAGCTTGAAAGTAGAACTGCCATTGCGTTCGTTATTTGCTGCACCGACCATTGCAGAGTTAGCACAATTAATTCAGCAATTACAGCAACAAGATATAGAACTTGCTGCACCACCAATTTTAAGGCGGGCAGAAAACGCAGAAATACCACTGTCTTATGCTCAACAGCGTTTGTGGTTTTTAGACCAGTTCGAGCCGGACAGTCCCTTCTACAACATCCCAATGGGATTGCGCTTTGTCGGAAATGTGAATGTTGTCGCTTTGGAACAAAGCTTCAGGGAAATTATTCATCGCCACGAAGCATTACGCACTAATTTTGTTTCCGTTGATGGAAAACCAACTCAAATCATTCACAATTGGAGGGAACAGGGAACAGGGAACAGGGAACAGGAAAATATACCTTGGACACTATCAGTTGTTGAGTTAAAGCATTTACCCGTACTTGTACTGAGCGAAGCCGAAGTAACAGAACAAGAAACTGCTGCACAGAAATTAGTCCAACAACAAGCAATTGAGCCTTTTGACTTAGCTCATGATGCATTAATCAGAGCGACATTAGTGGTGTTGTCTCCTACAGAACAGTGGTTATCAGTGTCTATCCACCACGTTGTTAGTGATGGCTGGTCAATAGGTGTATTTATCGAGGAATTACAAGCACTGTACAATGCTTATTCTCAAGGTCAACCGTCACCCTTGTTACCACTGCCAATACAGTATGCAGATTTCGCATTATGGCAAAGACAATGGTTGCAAGGGGAAGTACTTAACAGCCAATTGAGTTACTGGAAAGAACAATTGGCAAATGCACCCACATTCTTGTCACTACCCACAGATAGACCCAGACCTGCTGTGCAGACTTTCAATGGTGCATATCTTGAGTTTGCCCTATCTGTTGAGTTAACTCAACAACTAACCAAACTGAGTCAACAGCAAGGGGTGACTTTATTTATGACTCTGTTAGCGGCATATAATACCCTGCTTTATCGCTACACAGGACAAGAAGATATCCTGGTGGGTTCGCCAATTGCTAACCGCGATCGCTCCGAAATTGAAGGGTTAATTGGCTTTTTTGTCAATACCTTAGTCATGCGGACTGAGATATCAGGCGATCGCAGTTTTAGCGAATTACTGACTCGCGTCCGTGACATGGCAATGGAGGCATACGCTCATCAGAACTTACCTTTTGAAATGCTGGTAGAAGCATTACAGGCAGAACGGAATCTTAGCCATACACCACTGTTTCAGGTAATGTTTGTCCTCCAAAATGCGCCCACTGCATCTGGATTAGACCTAACTGGGCTAAATGTCAGTTCATTGCCAGTAAAACTGACAACTTCCAGGTTTGATTTAACCTTAATCATGCAGAATAGTCCTACTGGGCTGATAGGATTGTGGGAGTACAGCACTGACTTGTTTGATGCTAGTACTATCGAGCGCATGACAAGTCATTTTGTCACCTTGCTTGAAGGCATTGTTGCTAACCCTCAACAGCAAATCTCACAATTGCCCCTGCTGAGTGAAGTTGAGCAACAAAAATTACTTTTTGAGTGGAACGATACTCAAGTTGATTATCCTCTTCATAAGTGCATACATCAGTTGTTTGAGGAGCAGGTAGAACTGACACCCGATGAGGTGGCAGTGGAGTTTGAGGAGCAACAACTTACTTACAACCAATTAAACTGTCGCGCTAACCAATTAGCTCATCACTTGCGCTCTTTGGGTGTAGGTGCAGATATTCTAGTCGGGTTGTGTGTCGAGCGTTCTTTGGAGATGGTCATTGGACTGTTGGGAATTCTCAAAGCAGGGGGAGCGTATGTACCACTCGATCCAGAGTATCCAACTGAGCGTTTGAGCTATATTTTAGAAGATACTCAAGCTAAAGTGTTGCTAACCCAGCGATCGCTTCTTGACCGACTGCCCCCAAATCAAACACAGCTTGTTTGCCTAGATACTGACGCTGAATTAATTTCTCAGTGCAGCCAAGATAATCTCATCACTGGCGTACAAGCCAATAACTTGGGTTACATAATTTACACTTCTGGTTCTACAGGTCAACCAAAGGGTATAGCCATGAATCAGCTTGCCCTTTGCAATATGATTTTGTGGCATCCAAACAATCTGAAAATTGCTCGTGGAGCAAAAACCCTACAATTTGCTTCGATTAACTTTGATGTCTCCTTCCAAGAAATCTTCACTACTTGGTGTTCTGGCGGTACATTGTTCTTAATAACTGAGGAATTACGCCACGATACCTCAAATTTGTTAAGAGTAATCCAAGAAAAAGCAATTCAAAGAATGTTTCTCCCCGTTGTAGGATTACAACAACTAGCAGAATTCGCTGTTGGTAGTGAGTTAGTAAATACTCATTTGCGGGAAATCATTACTGCTGGGGAACAGTTGCAGATTACTCCTGCCATTTCCAAGTGGCTGAGTAAGCTAAGTGACTGTACTCTGCACAATCATTACGGGCCATCCGAGAGCCATGTAGCCACCAGTTTTACTTTGCCTAATTTAGTAGATACTTGGCCGCCACTACCTCCAATTGGGCGACCTATTTCTAATACTCAAATCTACATCCTAGATAAATATTTACAGCCTGTACCCATTGGTGTACAAGGGGAATTGTACATTGCTGGTGTGCTTTTAGCCAGAGGCTACTTGAACCGCCCAGAGTTAACACAAGAAAAATTCATCCCAAATCCGTTTAAGGAGGCAGGAGGCAGGAGGCAGAAGGCAGGAGGGAGCAAATTATATAAAACTGGGGATTTAGCACGTTATTTGCCAGATGGTAACATCGAATCTTTAGGACGCATCGATAATCAAGTTAAAATTCGCGGTTTCCGCATCGAGTTGGGCGAAATTGAAACAGTACTGAGCCAACATACTAATGTACAAGCATCTTGTGCGATTGTGCGAGAAGATACTCCAGGTGATAAACGCTTAGTCGCTTACATTGTGCCACAGCCAGAGCAGAGAGTCTCTGTAAACGTTGTGCGTAGCTTCCTGAAGGAGAAGTTACCAGAGTATATGCTGCCAAGTGCAATAGTTATCTTGGAAGCTCTACCAATTACCTCCAATGGAAAATTAGACCGTCGCGCATTGAGGGCACCTGATTTACACAGTCAATTATCAGATCAGTATGTTGCTCCACGTAACCCAATTGAAGAAATTTTGTCACTAATTTGGGCGCAAGTGCTGAAAGTAGAGCAAGTGGGCATACATGATAACTTCTTTGAACTTGGAGGACATTCGCTACTAGCAACGCAACTGGTTTCCCGCGTCCGTACCAACTTGAAAGTAGAACTACCATTGCGTAGCTTATTTGCTGCACCAACAATTGCTCAATTGTCCCAAAACATTCAACAGTTGCAGCAACAAGACTTAGAAATTATTGCACCACCCATTTTAAAGCGGGCAGAGAATGCAGAAATACCACTGTCTTATGCTCAACAGCGTTTGTGGTTTTTAGACAAGTTAAGCTCGAACAGTGCCTCATACAACATCCCCGTTGGTTTGCGTTTAGTCGGAACTATTAATGTTGTTGCCTTAGAACAAAGCTTTAGGGAAATTATTCATCGCCACGAAGCATTACGCACCAACTTTGTTGTCGTTGATGGAAAGCCTTTACAAATCATTCAAACCCAGACTAATTGGACAGTTGCAGTTGTTGACTTGCAACATTTACCCGTACTTGTACTGAGCGAAGCCGAAGTAACAGAACAAAAAACGGCTGCACAAAAATTACTCCAACAACAAGTAATTGAGCCTTTTGACTTAGAGTCAGAAGCATTAATCAGAGCGACATTAATAGTGCTGTCTCATACAGAACAGTGGTTAGTAGTGTGTATGCACCACGTTGTCAGTGATGGCTGGTCAATAGGTGTGTTTGTCCAAGAATTAACAACGCTTTACAATGCTTATTCTCAGGGACAACTGTCACCCTTATTACCACTGCCGATTCAGTATGCAGATTTTGCAATTTGGCAAAGACAATGGTTGCAGGGGGAGGTACTACAAAGCCAATTGAGTTACTGGAAACAACAATTGGCCAATGCACCCACGTTCTTGCCATTACCCACAGACAGACCCAGACCTGCTGTGCAGACTTTCAATGGCGCACATCTGGAGTTTACACTCTCTGCGGAACTAACCCAAAAGTTAGAAAAACTGAGTCAACAGCAAGGTTGTACCCTGTTTATGACTTTGTTGGCAGCATATAATACCCTGCTTTATCGCTACACAGGACAGACAGATATTTTGGTGGGGACACCAATTGCTAACCGCGATCGCACCGAAATAGAAGGGTTAATTGGCTTTTTTGTCAATACTTTGGTGATGCGGACTGATTTATCTCTTAATCCTAGTTTTAACGAATTACTCCCACGTATCCGAGAAATGGCACTATCCGCCTACGCACATCAAGATTTGCCCTTTGAAATGTTGGTGGAAACTCTGCAACCAGAAAGAGACATGAGTCATACACCACTATTTCAGGTGATGTTTGGTCTCCAGAACGCTCCCATGTCTGAAATAGATTTGACTGGGTTAACTGTCAGTTCTTTACCAATAGAAAGTTCCACGGCAAAGTTTGATCTTACCCTATCAATGGAAAACACTAGTACTGGACTAGTGGGAGGGTGGGAATACAACACTGACTTGTTTGATAGCAGCACTATCGAACGAATGACGGGTCATTTTGCTTGTCTGCTAGAAGGTATTGTTGCTAATCCCAGCGAGCGCATTTCTCAATTGCCAATCTTAACAGCATCCGAGCAACAGCAATTATTAGTTGAGTGGAATGATACAAGCGTAGATTATCCCCAAGATAAATGTATTCATCAGTTGTTTGAAGAACAGGTGGAACGCACGCCCGATGCCGTGGCAGTGGTGTTTGAGAATCAACAATTGACGTACCACGAATTGAATTGTCGTGCTAACCAGTTGGCACATTACTTGCAATCATTGGGAGTGTCCGCCGATGTGCTGGTGGGGATTTGTGTGGAGCGCTCTTTAGAGATGGTCGTTGGACTGTTGGGTATTCTCAAGGCGGGTGGGGCTTACGTACCACTTGACCCAGAATATCCCCAAGAGCGTCTGAGCTTTATGCTTGAAAATGCTCAAGTTTCTGTGCTGCTAACCCAACATAAATTAGTTGAGAAATTACAAAAGCATCAGACGCAGGTTGTGTGTTTAGATACTGATTGGCACTTTATTGCTCAGTTGCCTCAAGAAAATGCGATCGCTGAAGTACAAGCAACTAATTTAGCTTATGTGATTTACACTTCAGGATCTACAGGTAGACCTAAAGGTGTCATGGTTGAGCATAGGGGACTATGCAACTTAACTCACGCTCAGATTCAAATTTTTGGCGTAGACTCTGATAGTCGCGTTCTCCAGTTTGCCTCCTTCAGTTTTGATGCTTCTATCTGGGAAATTGTATTGGCTCTGGGGTCAGGTGCAACGCTGTACCTGGGAACAAAAGACTCTCTATTGCCAGGGAAGCCATTAATTGAGCAATTACGCAATCATTGCATTACCAATATCACGCTACCACCATCGGCTTTAGCAGTTATGCCTATGGAGGAACTTCCGGCACTGCAAACAATAATTGTAGGTGGAGAAGCTTGTTCTGCTGAACTAATCAGACAATGGTCTGCTGGCAGAAACTTCTTCAACGCTTACGGGCCAACGGAAGCTACTGTCTGTGCCACGCTCGTAAAATGCACTGAAGATGACGAGAAAATATCTATTGGTAAGGCGATCGCCAATACACAAGTTTACATTTTAGACGAAAATTTGCAAATAGTGCCTGTGGGTGTGCCAGGAGAATTGCACATCGGTGGTGCAGGATTAGCACGCGGTTATCTCAACCGACCAGAATTAACACAAGAAAAATTCATCCCTAACCCCTTTAATAATTCAAAATTCAAAATTCAAAATTCAAAATTATACAAAACTGGTGACTTAGCCCGTTATTTACCAGATGGAAACATAGAATACCTGGGGCGCATCGACAATCAAATAAAAATTCGAGGTTTCCGAATTGAGTTAGGGGAAATTGAGGCAATACTGAGTCAGCATTCAGGAGTTAGAGAAAATGTGGTAGTGGCGAGAGAAGATATTCCAGGAGAGAAACGCTTAGTAGCTTATTTTGTGCCGGAGTTAGAACAAACACCAACTACCAATGAGTTACGCATTTTCTTGAAAGAAAAATTACCACAGTACATGGTTCCTTCGGCTTTTGTCAGCTTAGAGTTTTTACCTTTAACTCCCAATGGCAAGGTAGACCGCAAAGCCTTACCTGCTCCTGATTCCCATAATACTCAGGCGGTAAATTTTGTGGCACCACGTACCCCTGTAGAGGAAGTATTGGCAGGTATTTGGGCTAATGTACTGCATCTAGAGAAAGTGGGTGTTCTGGATAATTTCTTTGATTTAGGAGGCCATTCACTGACAACGATTCGGGTGATGTCCCAGGTAAATGAGACTTTCCAGATGAAGTTACCGTTGCGCCACTTATTTACTGCGCCAACTATTGCTGAACTTGCTCAAACCATTGAATCTACTTGTGGAACAGATTCTACTGTCAGTACCAATGAAATTACTTCCTTAAACTTACAGGCTGAAGTCGTCCTTGATGAGACAATCAAGCCTCTTAACCTAGTTTATCAACCTGTAAGTGAACCAAAGGCTATTCTGCTCACGGGTGCAACAGGCTTTGTCGGTGCTTTCTTGTTGGCGGAATTATTACAACAAACTCATGCAGATATCTATTGTCTGGTGCGTGTTGCTGATTTTAATGCAGGGAAGCAACGACTTCAAGATACCTTGAAAGCTTATTTACTTTGGGAGGAATCTTTCAACGATCGCATTATTCCTGTATTAGGAGATTTATCTCAACCGCTTTTCGGTCTTGGTGATGAGCAATTTCACCACATGGCTGGCAAAATTGACTTAATTTACCATAATGGCGCTTTGGTGAATCATGTTTATCCCTACGCCTTGTTGAAAGCAGCAAATGTTCGTGGAACTGAGGAAGTCTTGCGATTAGCTAGTCAAATCAAAATCAAGCCTGTGCATTTCATTTCTACGGTTAGCGTTTTCGCCTCAGATGAGTATTTCAAATTAGGGGTTGTTCAAGAAAATGATCCTCTGGAACACTCTCAAGGACTTGTTGGCGGCTATACCCAAAGTAAATGGGTGGCAGAAAAGATTGTTATGATGGCACGCGATCGCGGGTTGCCTTGCAGTATCTACAGGCTTGGTAGAATAACATGGCACAGTAAAACTGGCATTTGGAATTCAAATGATATGTTTTACAGATTCATCAAAAGCTGCATTCAACTAAAAAGTGCGCCAGAGATGAACAGTTTGATAGAAATTACACCTGTTGACTATCTCGCCAAAGCCTTAATCAACCTGTCGCAGCAGCCAGAATCTTTGGGCAAAGCCTTTCATCTAATTAGTTCTCATTCTGCTCCTTGGAGTCAATTTATAAACTGCATCCGCTCTTTGGGCTACCCACTGCAAGAGCTTTCCGATGAGGATTGGCAAGCTGAACTAGTTCGTAGTAACCAAATTTCTACTGATAACGCTTTATATTCAGCTATATCGCTGGCTGAAGACAATACATCTTCAGAGTCCAATGCAACATCTAGCTTAAAATTTGATTGCCAAAATACCCTCAATGGACTTGCAGATACCACCATTCGCTGGCCGGAAGTAGACGATAAATTACTCCAAGCTTTCTTTACCAACTTTAGCAATTCGACTTCGGACAAAAAAAAGTAATTGGGGTTTTTTGCATAAATGTGGCTTTGAACATAAGCCTGGTAGAGTCAATCGCGGTATTGGGGTAAGGTTTGTGCGTCACTGCTTTCCCCTAGCACATTTTTATGAGATTTCTTTCTCAAAGCCTTGCTGTATCACGGTTATAAAATGTGCAAGTTAAGAATTTAGCAGAATTGAAAAGGTTTCAGTTGAGTTGAAATTTAATTTAAATGTAAGGAACTGCATTATGACTACTTCTAACCAGATTAAATCCAAAGTATGGAAAAACAAGCAAGAGTATCCCTTAAGTAGAGAATCTTTAAGAATGCTCTTGGAAAACAGAATTCCTCTGATTAGGCTAAAAGAATTTGCCACATCCCAAGAGTGTGAGATGTTAGTTGATCAAGCTCAATTATTCAACTTTGATTGCTATCAAGATGTGAATCCCAAGATTGAACGAATTGGCATCACAGTGTTTGAATATAACCGCATTAATAAAGCAGCTTATTTTCAAGCAGTAGAACGCACAACTAAATTAAGAGACTGCATTATGGCAGCGTCTTTCAATCCATTAGAACGTTTAATGATGAAAATCCGAGAGTGTACAGGCGCGATTGTGCGAATTGCTTCAGAACCATTCTATGGTAGTTATTATGCAGGACTGATCAGAAAAATAGAGCGAGGTACTCAACTTCATATTGATTATGCCCCGTTAGAACAATCGGAATGGGAAATTGGTACAGTTATTTATCAACTTTCCTGGAATTTATATTTGAAATTTTCTGCTAATAATTATGGCAAAACACGTATTTACGATCGCCAGTGGCAACCAGGAGATGACCAATATAAACTCGATTCCTACGGCTATAGTGATACAGTAATTGCAGATGCAGACATGATCAACTTCCAACCTTATGTAGGAGATGTATTCATTTTCAATACAGGCAACTATCACACTGTTGAGCCGATGGATGGACAACGTGTGACTTTCACTTCTGCCATCGGGTTACTACCTAACGGTGAAATTATTTTGTGGTCTTGAATGTGACAAGTAGGAAGCAATTTGGTAAACATAGTGAGGAAGTAATTCATGCCCTTAGCAGCTGTGATGACTGCACCTAATCAACCAGTTGAAGTCCAACAATTACCAGACCCGATTCTAGAAAAGGGTGGAATCATTCTTGAAACCTTATATAGTGAAGTTTGTGGAACTGATGTACATTTGCTACATGGGCGTTTAGAGGGAGTACCGTATCCCATCATCCCTGGACACTTCTCAGTTGGTCGTGTGGTGGAAACAGGTGGAGCAGTTAGTGATGTCAATGGTAAATTAATTACTACTGGAGCGATCGCCACCTTTCTCGATGTCCACGAAACCTGTTACAACTGCTGGTATTGTCTAGTAGCCAAAGCATCCACTCGCTGTCCACAACGCAAAGTTTATGGTGTCACCTACTCAGCCAAAGATGGGTTGTTGGGGGGTTGGTCTGAACTAATTTACCTCAAACCAGGGGTTAAAGTTCTAACTTTACCTGAAGAAGTCTCACCAAAGCAATTCATTGCTGGGGGGTGTGCTTTACCAACTGCACTACACGCTATTGATCGAGCGCAAATTCAAATTGGTGATGTTGTTGTGGTGCAGGGTTGCGGGCCTGTGGGTTTGAGTGTGGCAATTCTAGCTTTGCTTTCAGGTGCGGGCAAAGTAATTGTAATTGATAAATTTGAGAGCCGATTAGTAGTTGCCAAATCCTTCGGTGTAGATGAAACCCTTGCAATTAAGGCTGATGAGCCACGACAACATATTGAGCGAGTTTTGGAATTGACAAACGGACACGGTGCTGATGTCATTATTGAAGCTACAGGCATTCCCATTGCTGTCAAAGAGGGCTTAAATATGACCAGAAATGGAGGTCGCTATGTTATTGTCGGGCATTACACAAACACGGGTGAAATACTCATCAATCCACACTTAGAAATTAATCTAAAACATATTGATATTCGCGGGACTTGGGGAATTGATTTCAGCCATTTTTACAGAATGATTGAATTACTAAAACGTCATAGTGATTCCAGTAAAAATATTGCTTGGTCAAGTATGATTAGTCGTTCATATACACTAAAAGAAATTAATCAAGCCCTGGCAGATGTAGAACAAGGAACTGTATTAAAGGCTGTGATTCAACCTAATCTATCTTGATGCCAATATATCAAAAGACTTAGATAATAGGGAGAAGATATGCTCGGAGATTTACAAATTGCCTTTATCGGCGGCGGCACGATGGGCGAAATTATAATTAGTAGATTGTTATCGACGAAAACTGTTCAAAAACCTGAGCTAATTATTGTCAGTGATCCACTTTCTACTCAATGCCTTCATTTAGAAAAGGAATATGGAATACGTACTACAAAGAGCAATATAGAAGCAGTACAAGGCGCATCTATTGTGATATTGGCGGTGAAACCGCAGGTTTTGGCAGAGGTTATGGCTATGCTTAAGGATAAAATTTCACCTGATGCTTTAGTAATTAGTATTGTGGCTGGAGCAAGTATTCCATCTCTGTGCCAAGGGTTGAATCATGCTGCTGTTGTTCGTACAATGCCGAATATTGCAGTACAAGTTGGTCATGGAACTACGGTGTGGAGTGCATCATCAAGTGTGACAGAGATACAGCGATCGCATACCCAAGTCATTTTACAAGCATTAGGCAAGGAATTTGCTACCCAAAATGAACATTACCTTGATATGGCAACGGCGCTGAGTAGTGCGGGGACTGGATTTGCGTTTCTGTATATCGAAGCGATGATTGATGCTGGTGTTCAGATAGGTTTAACTCGCACACAAGCTCAAGAACTAACATTGCATACGATTGCTGGCAGTGTAGAACTTATATTTCAGACTGATCAACATCCAGCAGTCTTACGAAACAAGGTGACTAGTCCTGGGGGAGTGACTGCTGCTGGTCTTTACGAGTTAGAAAAAGGTGGTATGCGAACTGTCATTTCTAATGCAGTGTTTGCTGCTTTGAGCCGCACTCAACAATTAGGTAATATAGGAATCCGCTTTGATTCCTGAAATTATTTGCGTAGGGAGGGAACAGGGAACAGGTAACGGGGAACAGGGAAGAAGGAATAAAAGTGTACTGAGTTTTTTTCAAAAATCAAATACGAGTCCTATATGAGATGAAAAAGTATGTTCGACTAATTGCAGAAAAAAGACAAGAAATAGATAAACTTGGTGGCCTTTTTCGCAAACCTGATAACAATAAAGAAGTGTTTGCTCCGGGGGAGTTCGCTGATTTCAGTAAACCAAACGATACCGCAAAACAATCTTGAGTTACATTCATGAGGAAAGAAGCGATCGCTTAATATTTGCATCTGTGCAACAGATTATGCTGGGGCATCTACCCGAAAAAGATATTTATGTCCAATTAATAAATTCTTCAGCAAGGGACTCGTATTTTCCATCGATTTGGTGTACCTTGTTAATTCTGTGCAATTATTAATACCTATCTTCTCCCAACTTTACTCAGACAAATTTTAAACCAATGCCTTCGAGGGCTTCAGCCGCTTTGTCACCCCTTCAGATTGTTTGGTTAAAGCAAGAGACACGATGAATCGCCGTCCCTACTTTTGTAGAGACGGCGATTTATCGCGTCTTTGTGATGATTTATCGCATCACCGAGTAATTCGTTTATCGAAGGAAGATCCCGCACTATTGCTAGTTCCTACGCAATAAGAAAGGGGGCAGGAAGTTGGGGAAATTCCAGAATCTTTCTCCCCTTCTCCTTGCTCCCTTACCTCTTTGATCTGAATTATCAAAAAGCGTTACAGCTTCGTCCCACACTCAGCACAGAAGTTATGAGTAGGCGCATTTTTAGCATTGCAATGACTACAATACACTGGCTCTGCTGCCGCTTTGGGCAGTTGCTTCTGCAAGCCGACCATTTGAGCGTTGCTCTTACCTGGGGCTACCATTGGATAGCAGTTTTCTTCTCTGGTGACGTAGGCATTTAAGATTACTGGGCCTTTGTGTGCTAGCATTTCGGCGATCGCATCTTTTAATTGACTGCGATCGCTAATTACCATACCCTTAATCCCATAAGCTTTTGCCAATAACTCTACGTCTGGCATCCCTACTTCCATATCTGAGGATGAGTAACGCTCACCATAGAAGGCTTGCTGCCACTGGCGCACCATCCCTAACCAGCCGTTATTGATTATTATTGTCTTGACATTTATTCCATACTGTGCAAGTGTTCCTAGTTCCTGCAAACACATTTGGAAACTAGCATCACCGCTAATACAGATGACTTCTTCATCAGGAAACGCTACTTTCGCACCCATTGCCGCAGGTAAGCCAAAACCCATCGTTCCCAAACCAGCGCTAGAAATCCAGCGTCTTGGGCCATTCTTCAGGAATTGCGCTGCCCACATTTGATGTTGTCCTACATCTGTGGTATAGAAAGCCTGCGGTGCTTGGCGACTGACTTCTACAATCACTTCTTGGGGTGAAATGCTGTCGGGATGCTGCGGCACGATTAGAGGATACTCTTCGCGCCAGCGGTTGACTAAATTTAACCACTCTTGGTTTTGATTCGGTGTAGCCTTAATCCCTGTTTCTTTGCAGCGACGCAACAAGTCTACTAACACGTTCCGCACATCACCAACGATGGGCACTTCAGGAATGCGATTTTTGCCGACTTCTGCCGGATCGATGTCGATGTGAATGACTTTGGCGCGGGAGGCGAATTCGTCTAACTTGCCTGTAACGCGATCGTCAAATCTAGCGCCAACGCAAATCAGCAAGTCACAATCACTAACGGCGAAGTTAGCGTAAGCAGTGCCGTGCATTCCCAACATTCCCAAAGCTAGGGGATGATGTTCATCAAATGCACCGATCCCCATTAAGGTTGTGGTGACAGGGATGTTGAATAATTCAGCCAGTTCTTTTACTTCTTCATGGGCACCAGCTGCGATCGCACCACCACCGACATACAATAGCGGACGGCGACTTTCAGTAATCAACTGGATTGCGGCATGAATTTGCCGGGGATTTCCCTTCACCGTGGGACGATAACCGCGTAACTTCACTGAACCTGGTTTTACAGGTACATAGTCAAATTCTTCTAAAGCGACATCTTTGGGGACATCAATCAAAACAGGCCCCGGACGTCCAGTACTAGCAATGTGGAAAGCTTCAGCGACAATTCGCGCCATATCTTTGGGGTCACGCACTACATAAGAGTGCTTCACAATCGGTAGGGTAATCCCGTAGATATCGGTTTCTTGAAACGCATCTGTACCAATGGACGGACGTGCTACCTGTCCCGTGACTACAATCATCGGGATCGAATCCATGTAGGCTGTGGCGATGCCTGTCACCAAGTTAGTTGCTCCTGGGCCAGAAGTACCAAAGCATACTCCTACTTTCCCTGTAGCACGGGCGTAACCGTCAGCAGCGTGGGCTGCGCCTTGTTCGTGTCTCACGAGAATGTGCTTCATAGCACCAGTTGCTTCCACCTTATACAGGTCGTCGTAAATTGGTAGAATTGCCCCACCAGGATAACCAAAAATATAATCAACGCCGTGGCGATGAAGGCTGTCAAGCAGAGCAAAACCGCCAGATGCACGTTTGGGCACGACTGGCTGGCTAGAAGCACGAGACTGTTTGTGATTCTCGGTTTGTGGGAGACTAATTTGGGAAAGCGATCGCACGGTCAAACCTCAGACTATAGCTAAAGTTAATGCTGAATTCTGTAGTTAAGATTTCATTTTAATTGAAAACTTCAATCAAAATCTTATTAATTTTTATATTAAATATAAAGTTAGATTATTAGCCTACATTAATTAAATTACGTCTTGCAATACTTTGCGAGTATTTTGCCAAGCCCAAACACCCACAACCACGACAATAATACTCATTGCTACAAGCACAGTTCGCAAGCCCAGAACATCAGTTAATGGCCCAGTAATAGCCAAAGGTAAGGCCAGAGCGATGTTGACGGCATGATTTTGAAAGCCAAATACCTTACCGTGCATAGTAGATGGTGTTTGTTGTTGAATTAAAGTTTGCATGGGCACACCAATGAAGGCAGCACCTACACCCAAAAATGCACACAATCCCAGCGCCACCAACAAGTTGTGCGTAAAAGTGAACACTCCTAAAACTAGTGCCATCATCAAAAATCCAATTAAAGGTAGGGGTTTGTGATGCAACTTATCACCCCAGTGACCTAAAATCGCCGCACCAAATACCATACCCACCCCGGCTGCTGCTAGGAAAAAGCCAAACTGTTTTTCTTTAAGACCAAATTCCTCAGCTAATTGAATTGTCAGCACTGTTAACGCTGCAAACACACAATATAAAGTTGTCAGTTGCAGCATCGCATTCAATATCAAACGGTTTTTCTTAAGATAGCGCAGGCTCTCAGTGAATTCAGTCCAAGGGTGATTTGATCCTTGGTGTTCTTGGTGGGGTTTGTGTTCTTTAAACTTAATTGGCTGCATGATCGCAGCCGATAATAGATATAATCCACCAACCACAAGTTCTTGACCGTATTCTGCTCCCATCAGGCTTTTCGACAAACTCAAAATCGGCTCACCGATCGCAAAGCCAACAATTAAAGCTCCCATCATCGTGCTGCTAAACAGCGCATTAGCTGCCAACAAATTTTCTCGCTTCACCAACAGGGGAATAGCTGCTTGCTCGGCTGGTGCAAAAAACTGCGTCACCGTGGAAATGGCAAAAGTTAAAATTAACAGAATTAGGAACTCCCTTGGCAAAAAGGGAAGACACAGAGTTAACAACCCCCGCACGACATCTGAGCCAACCATAATCAGCTTTTTTGGCAAGCGGTCAACAAAGATACCACCAGCAGAACCGAACAAAATTGCTGGTATTGTAAAGGACAGCATCAAAGTTGAGTACATTGAGTTTTGTGCCAACCCTGGAAGCGGTGAGTAGTTCTCCAGTAGAGCAATCATCAAAACGAAGAAGACTTTATCTGCTAACTGGGACACCAATTGCCCAATCCACAGGAGCATAAAACCACGGTTTTTTAGCAGTGCGCCAAACCCGTTATTAACAGCAGCCGGTTCAGTTGGAAACATTAGATACTTTGGGTAGATGGGGCATGGGGGATAGGGGATAGGGGGATAGGGTATAGGGTATAGGGTATAGTTTTTCTTCACTGTCCCCTGTCACCTGTAACCTTTTCCCTTCATCACTCCTACCTCCTCACTCCTGTTTACTTACTCCATTGTCCGGATTAATTTGCTTCATAGTGCTTTAACAGCATAAGCAAAAACTCAGCTGCTGTCAGACGACCTTTGGGTGGAGAAATCCCAATGGATGAATCTACCCACCAGCCTTGTACATTTTGGGGAGATTTCCAAATGGACAAATGATCAACTGCTGGCTCTGCATAAAAGTTATTTTGCCCACAACCTAGCAAAGAAGAACTCCAATGGGTGAAATAATCATGACTTATTCGATGAATAGGGAAATTCCCCTTTAGTGGTACTCCCCATCCATCTATAGCAATAAACCCTTTGACACGACCACCCAAGAGTTCCCACAAATGCGCTGCACCTATTGCCCCGACTACCCCAGCACTAAAGCTAATGAAGATGATTGATGATTCTGGAGAGTTAGTCAAGCAATCCCGCAAAAACTGCAAAATGTGCAAAGCTGATAAAACCAAAACATCTTTACCCGGATAAACGAGTATATTTGCGGAATTCGGTGCGATCGCGTAGCTCACCGCAGCTATCGCGTTATTAGAAACTAAATCTAACAATCCGACTCTAAAGCTTTCAGTTAATTCTGGCTCATGAATTCCAGGGCAAATAATTATACTCGTTTGTCTATTCTGAAAATTTGGCATTGTGTAAGATAAATCTTTGTGCCTGAACGTTGGTGGACATATATCGTGTTAGCAGATTTTAGTATTGTATTAATCACTTAAATCTGCTATCGAGGGTCTATTAGCTATTTACCCAATAATCAATAATAAGGATATAAATCAGAACTTACGTCAGTATGTGATCCAATAGGGTTCGGTTAAAGAAGAAAGGGAAAAGGGAAAAGGTTTTGAATACATCCTTTACCAAATGGCACTAAGAAAAGCCCAAAAGCTTGTGTCGTCTCGTTCCCAGCCTCTAGGCTGGGAATGTATTTAAAAGAGGCTCTGCCTCAATTCAAGCTACCGGAGGCGGAGCCTCCCAGAATAGATTCCCAGCCTGGAGGCTGGGAACCAGTCAGAATAAGGGCTGTATCTTTTCTTAGTGCCATTCCATCCTTTACCCAATACCTGCAACCCCATTCCCCAGACCACAAGGAAGGTGAAAAATGCTTATCCGAATCGTATTGTGATGTGATCCGTTTAAGACTCGTCAAACAGCGTATAGCAGATGATGCATTGGTTCGATTTTCCATGCCCCATTCCCAATGCCCAATGCCCAATGCCCCACGTAAGTCTTGTATGTCTTTTGATGTATTATCTTGATTTACCCACCCATCCTATCCCCCTGGATGGGATAATAAGTTACAAGTAGGGAAAATGTGCAAACTATTCCCTAATTTTATATTTCTCTGCACTCTGGTTATATTGAGGAACTCATTGTGGTTGCCACGCCGGAAAAAGTACAACACACCCACGAGCATCTATCAGGTAAAGACCGTGTAGCCGTATTGCTTATGGGCTACGGCGAAGTCGAAAGCTACGAAGATTTCGCCAACTATAACGAACAGGCTTTAAATCTACTGACAGCAAAATTTGCACCAGTACCAACCTGGATTTATCCCCCCCTGGCAAAACTTTTGGCGCTATTTGACCGCCATGAGTGGGGACACACACACCACGATTTTATCTCCCCACACAATGCCATCTTTGAACAGCAACGGGCTGGAATTGAGAAGAATTTACAAGAAAAATGGGGTGATAATGTCCAAGTTTTCAAAGCTTTTAACTTTTGCGCCCCTTTTCTACCCAATCAAGTCTTGGCAGAAATCAAAAACCAAGGCTTCGACAAACTGCTAATCTACCCTCTGCTGGTTGTTGATTCTATCTTTACCAGTGGGATTGCGATCGAGCAAGTTAACAATGCTCTTGTTGAGTTGACTGATGGTGAAGAACACTGGGTTAAAGCACAGCGTTACATTCCTTCTTTCTTCAACGAACCAGCCTATATCGATTTAATGGCTCATCTGGTTGAGGAGAAAATTGCTGAGTTAGCCTCAGCTTATCTACCTTCTCAAATCGGTATTGTGTTAATGAATCACGGCTGTCCCCACAAAGCCAAAGGCTTTACTTCTGGGATTGCTGAAAGTGAAGCAATGTACGATTTAGTTCGAGATAAGTTGATTAACCGCTATCCCTTAATCTCCGTGGGTTGGCTCAATCATGACACGCCGTTAATTGATTGGACACAGCCAAATGCAGAGCAAGCTGCAAATAACTTGATCCAATTGGGTGCAAAAGTAGTGATATTTATGCCAATTGGCTTTGCGACAGAAAACCACGAAACTCTATTGGATGTACACCACATCATCCATGCTTTGGAAAAACAGCATCCTGGTACGAACTACGTACAAATGGCTTGCGTCAACGACCATCCAGAATTCTTGGCGATGGCGGCGCAATGGGCTGATGCTCATATTGCACAACTGTTGTCAGAGCAAACTGTGGCAGTTAATCCCCAACTAGCGGGGCATCATCACCACCACCATCATCATTAAGTTTTGTAGGCTGCAAATAGACCTAACCCCCTAACCCCAAACTCGTCGCGGGAAGGGGGAACAATTAAAAGCCTCTCTCCTTTTAGGCTACGGTGTACACACAAGTCCTAAAAACCTAGCTTGATAAGCATTTCCTC
>NZ_JAWJTF010000117.1:0-332 GCF_048836525.1 Nostoc sp. CALU 546 | reverse complement strand
CAGCCTAGGCAGAGCCTCTAATCAGGCATTCCTATGCAGAGCATAGGAACGAGAGAACAATGAGAAATTGATCTTCTTTTGACTTGTGTGTACACCGTAGCCTTTTAGAGGTTGTTTGAAAAGTATTTCGCTGTGACTTTAGGCACTTTAGATCCCCCCTAACCCCCCTTAAAAAGCAGGGTGGTTTCATACAAAGAAAGAAAAAACTTTGTGCAGTTGATTGGAGAGGGCGCGTTGTGCTTGAGGAATAGTTCGGAAACCGAGTTTGCGGGCGATCGTAATGAAAAAATTGTGTAAGATAGACCAATTAACAGGGGCATTGCCACCACGAC
>NZ_JAWJTF010000226.1:0-3534 GCF_048836525.1 Nostoc sp. CALU 546 | reverse complement strand
GGGAAAGTCGGACGGTGAAAGTGGCGCATCGAGCGTCGCCGAGACTTTCTGCTGGAACAGGTCCCCCGTGAAGTTCTACGAGATGATGAACGAGCGCGAATCCAAAACAAAAACCGACAAATGTTCGAGGTGTAGCACCAGCAGCTTGACGGAAATAATCAAAAACATAAGGTAAGAACTCAGGTGCAATTCCCTTCCCTGTATCAGTTATACGGATTTCTACCTGTGAGCCAACTTCCTCTAATTTAATTTTTACTTCTCCTTCAATAGGAGTAAATTTAATGGCATTGGAAAGAATATTCCAAATTACTTGTTGCAATCGATTAGCATCACCTAAAACTTCCCCAACACCAGATTCAATACTTCTGTGAATCTGGATAGATTTAGCCTCCGCTGATAAACGCACTGTCTCGATCGCAGCTTCAATCACTGATACCAAATTAATTCGGCCGAAGTTGAGAATAAGTTTACCTTGAAGGATGCGGGAGACATCAAGCAAATCTTCAATTAATTGGGTTTGTAACTTGGCGTTGCGCTCAATGGTTTCGAGGGCGCGATCGCTTGTTGCTTGATCAAGCTTGCGACTCCGCATCAGTTTTGCCCAACCCAGAATTGGGTTGAGTGGTGTTCTCAATTCATGGGATAGCACCGCTAAAAATTCATCTTTGATGCGGTTTGCGGCTTCAGCAGCGCTTCGTGCCGTTCGTTCGGCTTCGTAAAGATGGGCACGAGCGATCGCTTGGGCGCATTGTTGAGCTACAGCCAAGAGAAACGCTTGATCTTCCTCACTTAGTTGTTGAGGCTGGGCAAATCCCACACTTATACCTCCAACTGCCGAACCCTCTACCATCAATGGAATAGAAATCCAGGCTTTAAAGTCATATTGGGCATATATTTGGGATAAATGTGGGTAACGAGCAACCCGATTTTCTGTTGATTCAGCCCAAATAGCTTTCCCAGTTCGCACTGCTTCTGCTAGAGGAGAAGGTGAATCGATGGCAAAATGACGCCAACTATCTACCAAATCTTGGTTATAGCCAACCGCACGCACAATTTCCAGTTCAGTTTTACTTTCATTCACCAAGGCGACGAGGGCAGAAGTGGCTCCCAAGGCAGCCATGCTCTGCTCTACAATCACTTCAGATACTTGGGCTGGTGTCAGGGATTCTGAAAGGGCAGCTGTAATAGATTGGAGACGGGCAATGCGCTCTAGGGCTAGTTCTGCTGTTTTTTGTGCTTGTTGCGCTTCTTGGTAAAGGCGGGCATTATCGATCGCGATCGCAGCTCGATGGGCAACATCTTCCGCTAGTGACAAGTCAGCCGTGCTGTAACGACGTTCTGATTCAGCAGTAAAAAAGGAAATTGCACCAAAAATTCTTTCACGTGCCACCAAGGGCAAGATTATACATGACTTTAAACCAAGTTCACGCACAATTCTTAGATGTTCTGCGTCTAAGATGTATTTTAGTAAAGCCGCATCTGGAATTTCAGTTACCATTTCAGCAATTCCTGTACGCAGCACTTTAGGCACACCTTGAGGTTCATCCAACTTTCTGGGATAACGTTGATAAAGTTCCCAACCGAGTTTTACTTTCTCTGGATCTCGGTGAGCAACTGCTACCCGATTAATTGATTGATTATCTTGCAACAGATCAACGGCACACCAATCGGCCAAGTAAGGTACCACCAGGTTAGCCACACTTGCTAACGTACTTTCGTAATCAAGAGAAGAGGCGAGGGTTGCACTGACTTGAGCCAAAAACGTTGCTCTTTGCTGATCGGCTTCTGCTTCCTGTCGGGCGGTTTGCTCTTGAATTAGTTGGATACGTTTGGCTTCAGATTGTTTGCGATCGGTGATATCAAGCACAATACCACTCATGTGTGTGGCAATACCCGCATCGTCAAAAAAGGCTTTTCCCCGACAGGCTAAGTAACGAATACTGCCGTCATCCCAAATAATTCGATATTCTAAATCATGCTCCAAGCCTTCGTTAATCGCTTGACTTAAGGATTGAGCTAGGAATTCTCGATCATCTGGATGCAGACGAGCTAAAATCGCTTCAGAAGTGCCAGCAAAGGTTTCCGGCGTCAGCCCAAATAGTTGATAAATCTGCTCATCCCAGTCAAAGCGATCGCTGGCGATATCCCAACTCCAAACACCGATTTGAGCAGATTTTAACGCCAGGTTGAGTTGTGCTTGGCTATTTTCCAAACCTTGATAAAGACGAGCATTCTCTAGAGAAATAGCAATTTGAACCGTCAAAATTTCCAGCACAGAAAGTTTTTCCTGTGTGAAGGCACTGGAGATTAAATTATTTTCTAAATATAAAATACCAAGTAATTTCGACTGACGGGCGATCGGTAAACAAAGTACAGATTTAGGTTGTTTTTGAATTATATACTCGTCTTTTGAAAACAGATTTTGCTCAGTGGCATTCTGCAAAATCACTATTTCTTGAGTGCGCTGAACATAATTCAGCATTGATTGAGGAATAACTTGTGAAATTTCACTCTCTAATACAAGTCGAGAAACATTGAGCTTTTCTGCTTGGTGATTAACCTTCGCTTCTACTTCAATCACCAGATTTTGCTCGTGTTCTAGCAACAAATAACCGATTTCTGCTCCTGCTTGCTCAACGACAATTTGCATTAATGTCTTCAACAACCGCGAAAAAACAATTTCACTAGATATAGTTTGAGAGGCTTTAACTATTGACAAAAAGTCTAAATGCTCACCTGTGGTAATAAACGTTCCATTAGAAATAAGCTGTTGTTGTGGCAATAGTTGAGGATAGGATTCTTCTAAGTGCTTGACTTTAGCAAATGCCTGCCAACGCATATAAGTATTTTTAGCTACTTCTAAGTATGTTTTGGCAATTAATTCAAACTCTCGCTCAAAGTAAAAGTTAGCAGCTAGCTCATTAGCTAAAGCTTCATATTGTATAAATCCCTGCTCACGGGCTGAAGTAATTGATTGCTCATACAGGCGCATTGCTTCCAAATCCCGACCTTCAATTCGAGCTATTTCAGCAGCTACTAATTGAGATTTATGTAAAAAGTTTTCAGGGCCGTGTTTAGCCCAATATTGCAATTGTTGCTGATGTGATTCTAGGGTTTGTAAAAACAGCTTTTGCTCTTGAGAAGAGACTGTTGGATAAAGAGCCGTTAGACTTAATGAGTAATATAAAACATAATCTGTTTCAATTGGTAATGCCAGTGTCGTAACTGGAAAATTGGATAATTTTAAGGCACAATTAAGAGCCTCTATATACTGTCGATATGTAAAAAAGATAATTAATTTGATAATGTAATAAAAAATAATTCCACTAACAAACCCTGCATCTGTAATAATAGATAAAGCGCGTGACTCATCAAAATTATCATCACTTAGAGTCAGATTTTGGTGAGTTAGTCCGCGCAGATTCATCAGTAGCATCTGCTGTAGTCTGATTGTCTGATAGACAGCCTCATGTTTCGACTGATGGGCTATTGCGGTGTATTTTTCTAGAGATTTGTATGTCTCTGTCGGTGGAT
>NZ_JAWJTF010000102.1:0-35389 GCF_048836525.1 Nostoc sp. CALU 546 | reverse complement strand
TTAATTATTTGGTATTTGGTTACAAAGGTTGACAATATGCTTTTTTTGGGTAAAAGGTAGGAAATCCTACCTTTTTTTATTTTTATAGCCGTAGCCACATAGGTTAGGACATTTTGAAAACCCCAAGGCTAGGAATAGTAATACTTTTGCCTCCTGCCTCCTGCCCTCTGCCTCCTGCCTCCTGCCCCCTGCCTTCTGCCTTCTGCCTCCCTCCTGCCTCCCTTTCAAGGGTAGGTATTTAAAAATCAGGCAGTAGAGAGGGTGATTTGAGAGACATGGAGTTGTGGAGTCAAGGAAGGCCAAGGTTCAGGGAAAAAGCTACCTTGAGGTAGGGGAAGACGATTAAGAACGGCAGCCTTAATCACTAAAAATCCACGACGGAAACATGAGAGACAACGATGGAAGACACTATTTTTCAAATTGCGTCGTGCAACGTGGGTTTGTGGTAATTCGTCTAAACTACTAATAGGCAAATTGGCATCAATAGCACCTCCAACACTAACCTGCCATAAAGTAGCGATTGCGATCGCTAACCAATGTCTCTCGGCTCGTTTGGTATCTGTCATTTTAGTTTGATGCCAAGCAAAACCACCTCTTTTACCGTCTTTAAATAGACATTCAATCCAAGAGCGCATCGAATACCAACAAGCATCCGCAACTTCGGGTTGTAAATCGGTGAGAATTAACCAAGGTTCGGCATAGCCCTCGTCATGACGGGCTAACAATGTACATTCAATCGGGTTACTTTTGAAACAAGTTACCAATGACTCAAATGACTGACCAACTTCTCGAACAAGAGTATTTAGAGGTAGCCAAGAAACAGTACCTTTAATTTGAAACTGCCCCTGAAGGTTAATCCGCATAAAAGGATGCCAACCACAGTTCAAGATTTGTTGATACAACCACTCAGCATAAAGCCCTCTATCTGTGGTGACAATTACAAACCAATCTGGTGGTACAGTTTTGTCTATATGGCGAAATAATTCTTCCCAGTGAGGTTTCCAACTTCCAGGAATGGTAGCTTCAACTATTTTCCAGGCAATTGGAATTCCACAGCCACGGTAAACAATGCTAATTGCTAATACAGTAAAGCGATCGCTTAAAGTTGAAGCATCTGCTGCCAATGCTAGACGTTTTTCACCTTTAGGCCAAAGACTTAGAATCCAAGATAGTAGTGGACTAAAACAAGATGTCACATCCAATGAAGTTCGACCAGTTTTTGTTTTATCTTCTGCGTCTCGATACCATTCCCGCAGTTGCTGACGTATAGTATTCTCCTTTTTACCCAGTAGTTCTGCTAAAAATACTGAAACCGTTGTCAGTCCACTTGATTGGGTCATTACTATCCCAAAAGTCCACATTGCCAGTACAACAGCTTGAGGTTTTGTGAGATTTGGCATTTTTTCAATTACTTTTCTAGTCCATTCTCTTAATTCCTCGCTTTTTCCTACTTGCATTCACCCTCCTGCACCCGTAGTAATTCTGCTGATAAAAGCTAGATAGTATTTTACCTGCAAAAATACGCCTTTATTAAATACCTACCCTTGAAAGCTCCTGCCTCCTGCCTCCTGCCTCCTGCCTCCTGCCTCCTGCCTTCTGCCTCCTGCCTCCTGCCTCCTGCCTCCTGCCTCCTGCTATAAAAGTATGGCGTTACAAACAGCCCAACACAGAAATCGCCTCAGATGATTGGGAAATTATTAAAACTTCAAGTTTAAAGTGAGTAAAATGTAGGTACATGATATACTACGTCTCTCACTTACCCTGGTTTTATGGCACTGCCAATTGTTGCAATTATCGGACGCCCAAATGTGGGCAAATCCACCCTGGTTAATCGACTCGCCGGGGAACAAACGGCGATTGTCCATGATGAACCGGGAGTGACACGCGATCGCACTTACATGCCGGCTTTCTGGAATGGCCGCGAATTTTTAGTGGTAGACACTGGTGGTTTAGTTTTTAATGATGATACCGAATTTTTACCACTGATTCGCCAACAGGCAATGACAGCCCTTGCAGAAGCATGTGGGGCTATTTTTGTAGTCGATGGTCAAACAGGCCCCACATCAGCAGATTTAGAAATCGCCGAATGGATGCGCCAACAACGCGTACCTGTGCTACTAGCTGTAAATAAATGTGAATCCCCAGATCAAGGCTTAATGCAAGCTGCCGAATTTTGGGAATTGGGATTGGGCGAACCTTACGCCATCTCCGCGATTCATGGTAGCGGCACAGGAGAGTTACTCGACGAATTAGTTAATCACATACCTGCTGTTGAAGACATCCCAGAAACTAATGAAATCAAAGTAGCAATTGTGGGACGCCCGAATGTGGGCAAATCGAGCTTACTCAATTCTTTTGTTGGGGAAGAAAGGGCAATTGTCAGCCCAATTTCCGGCACAACCCGCGATGCTATTGATACCGTCATTGAACGAGCCGGACAAACCTACCGCTTGATTGATACCGCCGGTATCCGCAAAAAGAAACACATCGAATACGGCACAGAATTTTTTAGTATTAACCGTGCTTTCAAAGCGATTCGCCGCGCTGACGTGGTTTTATTAGTAATAGATGCTGTAGATGGAGTTACTGAACAAGACCAAAAATTAGCTGGGCGGATTATCGAGGAAGGTCGAGCTTGCATCATCGTCGTTAATAAGTGGGATGCGGTCGAAAAAGACTCTTACACAATTTACGACTACGAAAAAACTCTGCAATCACGGTTACATTTTACCGAATGGGCAGAAACAATCTTTGTAAGTGCCTTGTCAGGACAACGGGTAGAAAAGATTCTCGAATTGGTGAAAACTGCGGCTGAATCACACAAACGCCGTGTTAGCACATCAGTGATTAACGAAGTTTTAACAGATGCCGTGAGTTGGCATTCACCGCCAGCATCTCGCGGTGGGCGTCAAGGGAAGATTTATTATGGTACACAAGTAAGTAGCCAACCACCGACGATCGCACTATTTGTCAATGATTCCAAACGCTTCAACGACAACTACCGCCGCTACATTGAACGGCAATTTAGGCAACAGCTAGGATTTAAAGGCACGCCAATTATCTTACTGTGGCGGAGCAAAAAAGTCCGTGATGCCGAAAGTGGTAATGTTAATAGAGCAACTCGCGTCAAAATAAGTTAGGAGAAGCGATTCATCGCGTCTGTACAAGAGAGACGCGATTAAATTGTGTCTGTACAAGAGTTATTGGTTAAAGCGAAAATTGCTAATTATGGAACCCTATCGAATTGAGTTTGATAGCGGCACACGGTAAAAGTTATGAGTTAAAGTCAAAACTTCTAACTCCTAACTCCTAACTTCTAACTCTAAAATGGATTTATTGCGATCGCTGCCACTTGGACTTTATCTAGAACAACCCCAAACTTGGCTGCATAAAATCGATCCGCGAGTCAAGTTTGCCTGGTTGATGAGCTTTTTAACAAGCTATGTTTTGGCCAACAACCTTTGGCGTGTGCTGCTAGTGATAGTATTGATTGTTGCTACCTTGATTGCGAGAATTCCCCGACGTGTATGGCAGCAGCAAATGGGCTGGCTGTTAATGCTATCGTTTTTTATCTTAGCGATCGGAGCCATCAGTCCTGATGGAATGGGTGTAAATCATCAGCCACGCTTACCAGCTAATGAACAAATATTAACCCAGCAAGCATTCTCTAATAATATTAAAGAGCCAGTAGCCGAGAAAAAAGCATACAGCTACGTGCTATTTCACAAAGGCCCGGTTAAAGTCACTCGCTACTCGTTGAGTTTGGCGGTACGCCTGAGTACACTTATATTTACCGTAATTTACAGCACCAACCTGTATCTGTTAACAACCGCACCAGAAGAAATCACATCTGGCATCGAAAGCCTAATGCAACCCTTGCGACGCTTCAAGTTGCCCGTCACAGAAATTGCTTTAACTTTAACTTTGTCCTTGCGCTTTATTCCCCTAGTTTTAGAAGAAGTGCAAAATTTATTCCGCTCCGTGATGACAAGAGCAATTAATTGGAAAAAACTGGGATTAAAAGGAGCATTCAAGGTTTGGATGACAGTTGCAGAGAGACTTTTGGAAAATCTGCTCTTACGAGCCGATCAAATGGCGAATGCAATGATGGTACGGGGTTTTACCAGTCCCAATGAGCATCGAGTGCAGTGGCACGACTTACGATTAAAAGGGCGTGATTGGCTTGCGATCGCAACTTTAATCTTATTCTGGGGAATACGGGTAACTATAGGGACTCAGGCGTAATTTTGCACTGAGAAAATGGTAAGAGGTAATACAGCAGAATTCAGAATTCATAAGTAAAACATTAAATCGCCGTCTCTACCAAAGACTGATTGATTATTGTAGAGACGGCGATTCATCGCGTCTCTTGCCTTAACCGAACGGTATTGAGCTATATGTAACAATATGGTAGGGTAAATTGAACAGCTACCTAGCCATAAAATTGATCCCCTAGCATTTCCTGTAGATTTTAGGTATTAACCAGCGTTGCGCGAACACTACAAACTAATCTTAAGATTTTTGACCGAGTACCCTTGTGAATCTCTGCACAACGCTCAGGCACAAATTCCACCACTGAAAATACTGGATAATCAATAGACCTTTTGCATAAATGGTAGTTTTCTTTCCAGTCCCCAGTACCCAATCCCCAATCCCAATTTTGTGCCATTGGGCGACAGTTGTGGCAGTATGGAAAGAAGTTGAAAAATTCGCCATTGCCTTTGGAAACTTCAAAGGATGTTTTTCCTTGCCAAGCCGAACTTTCAACCAGAAGATCAGGACTATTTTGTGCCTTGTCCCTACAGATTGGTAAATTGAAATCACCAAAGCAGATGGTGATGTTTATCAACCAGCCTCTACTCTCTGAATCTACGCTTCGCGGCTTTTGTTGTACCATTCCGCTTCACTACCACTAGCTTCATCTGCCCATTAGAAACTAGATCAAGGTCTTCGTAACCGCAGTTTCGCATTTTAAGCAAATATTCTGGCGAATGTTGGTATTATCGTCTGAATGTTTGGAATTAACTGCGAAAAGATATATATACTCCCACCTTGACAACACCTTGACTCTTAAATGAATCCAGAAAACGCAGAAACTTACATAAACCATCCAACTTGGGGTTTACTCTACAAAATCTGTATGGTTGATGAAACCCAGGATTTGTTCACCACACTTTATGCCCAGCGCTTATTTTTTTTGGTCGCAAATGACGTTAAAGGTGTCAAATTCCAGTCTTTAGGACGTACTGAGGCGAGAATGATGTTGGAAAATCGCTTGCGTACTCTGCGGCGCAGTGGGCATTCTCAGGAGTACGATCAGCTTCAGAGTGTTTTCCAGCGCACCTTCCAATGAACAGTTCGATTTCCGAACGTATCGTTTCCATTCGCTCCTCACTGCCAACTTCAGTCAAATTGATTGCTGTTAGCAAACAAGTTTCTGCCCAGGCCATTCGGTCTGCATACAACGCAGGAATTCGTGATTTCGGGGAAAGTCGTATCCAAGAAGCTGCCAGTAAACAAGCCGAGTTGCAAGACTTACCGGATATTACCTGGCACTTTATTGGACATTTGCAAAGCAATAAAGCCAAAAAAGCCATCGAGCATTTCCCTTGGATTCACTCCGTGGATAATTTGAAGCTGGCACAGCGCTTAGACCAATTGGCGCAACAGCTAGGTGTGACTCCCCAGGTTTGCCTACAAGTGAAAATTCTCCCCGATCCCAATAAGTCTGGTTGGAGTGTGCCAGAACTTTTGGCTGATTTACCCACACTCAATCAATACAAAAGTTTACAAATTCAAGGTTTGATGACAATTCCGCCTTCCGGATTAAATGATTCCGAAATTCTTAATGTGTTTAATCGCAATCGTGAGTTAGCAAAAGAAATCCAGGAGCAAAATTGGTCGCACATAAAAATGCAGCACCTATCTATGGGTATGTCAGGCGACTACGAACTGGCAGTGCAAGCAGGTGCAACGATGGTACGATTAGGAACCATATTGTTTGGCGATCGCTCTTAAGCGTATTTCACATCCCTCTTTCGCTTGAGTATCAAGTGCAAGCAGGCGCAATGAGGGTGTGATTAATAACCATATTGTTTGGCGATCGCTCTTAGCCGATTAATCATCAGCCTTTGAGGACGGTATTAATAGAGATCAGGATTTGTTGACAAGAATTTTGTAACAGACTGGTGCAATTGGAAACAAAGGATATAGTATTGACAAGAGCAATCGCCAAGTCAAAATAGGGTATAAAGAAGTTTCCTTCGGATAAACCTTAGGATATAATCTTGACTCATTATTATGTTTAGGCGATGCACAGACCTTTCCAATAAGTGTCAGTTCATCGCCAAAACCCGTAGTATGGGCTACAAATAGCAATACACTTGCTGAAGTATCCACCGATGTAGCGAGCGCTCCTAGCTCAACTAATCCTCAGCCAAGTCAATACAGACTATTCGCACCAGGAGAGTACACACACAATGAACAACATTTTTTCCAAACTCAGAGACTTTGTGGGTCTAAATGAGCAAGTGGAATACGAGTATTACGAAGAAGAACCAGAAACAGATAACAATTACCAAAATCTGTATCAGCAAGAAAATCCCCAACCAGCACCACAAGAGAATCCAGCCGCTCAAAATCGACGCTGGCGGGAACCAGTGCCTACAATGGGAGATGATATAGCAACAGGTCAAAAGCCAATGGGGAATGTGATTGGTATGCCAGGAGCAATTAACGGAATTTCGGAAGTTTTGGTACTCGAACCACGCACCTTTGAAGAAATGCCCCAGGCAATTCAAGCGCTGCGAGAACGCAAGTCAGTGGTATTAAATCTGACAATCATGGACCCAGATCAAGCTCAACGAGCAGTAGATTTTGTTGCGGGTGGTACTTACGCACTAGATGGACATCAAGAGCGCATCGGTGAGAGCATCTTTTTGTTTACACCAAGTTGTGTCCAAGTTAGCACCCAAGGTGGCGTTCTTCATGAAGTACCACAACCACCAGCGCGTCCCTCTCGTCCTACAACAGGCCCTTCAAATCAAAGTTGGGGCAACGAAACTAATCGGATGGCACAATAAAGTTAAATTAGTTATTAGTCCTTTGTCCTTTGTCATTTGTCCTGGGTTTTGATCATAGTGACAAATGACAAACGACTGATGATTAATGCCTAATGACTAATGATCAATGACTATAAAATTTGGCTTAATTGGTGGTGGGGTAATGGGAGAAGCACTCTTATCCCGCCTACTCGCGCGTGGAATTTATCAAGCATCAGAAGTCATAGTTAGCGAACCGCTATCTTCACGCCTAGATTTCTTAAAACAGCAATACGGTGTTGCTGTGACTACAGATAATAGCCAGGTTTTCAGTGAAGCAAAAGAAGTTGTCTTTTTGGCAGTGAAGCCGCAGGTATTTAGTGCGATCGCTCAAGAATTAGCAGATATTGATATTCTTAATAGAGAACAATCACCGCTGATCATTTCCATATTAGCGGGTGTGCCTTTAAATCAGCTAGAAGCTGCATTTGTGCAATTGCCAGTGATTAGAGCAATGCCCAACACCCCTGCAACTGTGGGAGCAGGAGTTACCGCGATTTGTTCGGGTGCATATACCAATGCCTTGCATCACCAAATAGCACAGCAAGTTTTTTCTGCTGTGGGCGAAGTGGTGGAAGTGTCAGAAGGGCTGATGGATGCAGTTACAGGGCTATCTGGTAGTGGCCCGGCTTACGTGGCACTATTAGTAGAAGCACTTGCAGATGGCGGAGTCGCCGCAGGTTTACCTAGAGCAATTGCTAATCAACTAGCCTTGCAAACCGTACTGGGAACAGCGAAACTGTTGCAGGAAACCAAAATGCACCCAGCAGAACTCAAAGATCGTGTTACTAGCCCTGGCGGTACAACCATTGCGGGAATTGCCAAGCTAGAACAGGCAGGATTTCGTTCAGCTTTAATTGAAGCAGTCAAAGCTGCCACAGAGCGATCGCAAGAGCTGGGAAAATGAGAGACTAGGGAATGGGGCATGGGGCATGGCGCATGGGGTAATGAACACTAAGTAAGAGTTTTGCAATACCCAATGCCCAATGCCCAATGCCCAATGCCCAACGTTAATATAGTAAACAATCTGGTTGCAAATGTGATTGAGTGAATTATCCTGCACCGTCTCCAGAACTTGACTTAGGGTCTATATTTCCCTTTGAACTGGATCAGTTTCAAAAAGAAGCGATCGCGTCCCTGAACGCCGGACGCTCAGTAGTCGTATGTGCCCCCACCGGTTCGGGCAAAACATTAGTCGGGGAATACGCCATTTATCGCGCCCTGGCACGAGGAAAACGTGTATTTTACACGACTCCCCTAAAGGCGCTGTCGAATCAAAAATTACGTGACTTTCGAGAAAAATTCGGGTTTGATCAAGTCGGACTGTTAACTGGAGATGCTTCCATTCACAGAGATGCACCGATTTTAGTGATGACCACAGAAATTTTCCGAAATATGCTCTATGGCACACCCATTGGGCAAGTCGGCATCTCATTGGTAGACGTTGAAGCGGTGATACTTGATGAATGCCACTACATGAACGATCGCCAGCGCGGTACAGTTTGGGAAGAATCAATCATCTATTGTCCTCGTGAAGTGCAACTAGCAGCCCTCTCAGCAACGGTTGCTAATAGCGATCAACTCACCGACTGGCTAAATCGTGTTCACGGCCCAACAGACCTGATTTACTCCGATTTTCGCCCAGTCCCCTTAGAATTTCACTTTTGCAATCCCAAAGGGTTATTTCCCCTGTTGAATGATAGCAAAACCAAAATTAACCCCCGCCTTCAGAAAAAGAAGGGAAAAGGGGGAGAAAGGGACAGGGGGAGAAGTGGTAGACCTGAAGCTCCTGGTATAATTTTTACCTTGAGCCAGTTAGAGCAACGGGATATGCTCCCAGCGATTTACTTTATCTTCAGCCGCCGGGGATGTGATAAAGCGGTGGCGGAAGTGGGAGATTTATGGCTGGTAAATAATGAAGAGTCGCAAATTTTGCGGCAACAGATTGATGACTTTTTAGCCCGCAATCCTGAAGCAGGGCGTTCTGGACAAATTGCACCCTTGTACCGAGGAATTGCTGCCCACCACGCCGGAATTCTGCCTGCTTGGAAAGCACTGGTAGAAGAACTATTTCAGCAAGGGCTGATTAAAGTGGTATTCGCCACCGAAACACTAGCAGCGGGAATTAATATGCCCGCCCGGACAACGGTTATTTCTACCCTTTCTAAGCGTACCGACACCGGACACCGCCTGTTGAATGCTTCCGAATTCTTGCAAATGGCGGGACGCGCAGGCCGTCGGGGGATGGATAAACAAGGTCACGTGGTGACAGTCCAAACTCCCTTTGAAGGAGCCAAAGAAGCGGCGTATTTGGGAACATCCAAGCCAGACCCCCTTGTAAGCCAGTTTACGCCCAGTTATGGCATGGTACTCAACTTGCTGCAAACCCATACCCTAGAGCAAACCAGGGAACTGATAGAACGCAGTTTTGGGCAGTACATGGCGACCTTGCATTTAAGACCAGAATATGACGAGATTGCCGAACTTGAAAGACAATTAGCTCAATTGCATGAGCAAATCGCCGCAGTTGATGAAAATGAACTGGCTATTTATGAAAAATTGCGGCAACGCCTGAAAGTCGAACGCCAGATATTAAAGACCTTGCAAGAGCAAGCACAGGAAGATAGAAAAGAAGAATTAGGGATGATGTTAGACTTTGCAGTGTCAGGAACTCTGTTGAGTCTCAAAGGCAAAAACATCACAGTGTCTTCACCAGTAACCGCAGTGTTAGTAGGAAAATCGCCTGGTTCTGGTCAAGCTCCTTACTTGGTATGCTTGGGGCATGATAACCGCTGGTATGTGGCAACCACAGGGGATGTAGTCGATTTGTATGCCGAACTGCCGCGAATTGAAGTGCCGCCTCATATACTACCACCGCCAGAGATGCCTTTGAAGCCAGGACAGTCACGCCGTGGTAACGAAGAAAGCTTTGCGATCGCTGTGCGTATTCCTGATCCGATAGAATCTTTGCATTTAGCACCAGAAGTAGCAGAACAACTCAGTCGCACTACCGCCGTCCAAGAGCAATTAGAAGCTCATCCCCTACATCAATCAGGCAATGCTGCCACGCTTTTCAAGCGCCGCGCCCGCTATGTCGAACTAGAAGCCGAACTTGAACAGTTGCAAGGGCAAGTAGAGCAACAGTCACAACGTCATTGGGAAGAGTTTCTAAATTTAATCGCAATTCTGCAACATTTTGGCGGTTTGGATAACTTAGTCCCCACAGTATTAGGGCGAATTGCGGCAGCAATTCGAGGCGAGAATGAATTGTGGCTGGGTTTAGTATTTGCTAGTGGTGAATTGGACAACTTAGATCCGCACCATTTAGCCGCCGCCGCCGCCGCTTTGGTGATGGAAACTCCCCGTCCAGATAGTAAGGTTAACTTTGACCTAAGTAATGAAGTCGCAGAAGCCTTGGCAAAATTGCGGGGAATTCGCCGCCAAATGTTCCAAGCACAACGGCGGTATAACGTAGCACTACCGATATGGTTGGAATTTGAGTTAATTGCGATCGTGGAACAATGGGCGCTGGGAATCGAGTGGACAGAACTCTGCGAGAACACCACCTTAGATGAAGGCGATGTGGTGAGAATTCTACGCCGGACGTTGGATTTATTATCGCAGATACCCCACGTTCCCCACTTGCCAGACTCTTTCCAACGAAATGCCTATCGGGCGATGCAGTTGATTGATAGATTTCCTGTGAATGAGGTGGTTGAATAAACAGGGCGCTCTGACGCAAAACTAGTAGTCTGTCAAGAACTAATTGACGGATAATTCCCTGTAGAGACGGCGATTTATCGCGTCTCTCTAACCGTCAAAATGAATTTGACAGACTACTAGACGATGTAGGGGCAATTCATGAATTGCCCCTACTAATGAATTTACATTTGACCGAATAAAAGTAATGGTAAATAGTTAAAAATGCTTTTTTGGTTTCGTATATCTTATATACGTAATTAATCACGTGTATCTAACAGAAGTTATAGTCGCTATCAGCGCTATTCAAGCTTAGTACACCAAGTTTCCAGTACCGCGCAACTGACGTAAAGAATTTACACAGTATGGACAGTCACAGCCAAATGTCTGAATTGCAGCATCACTTTCCTCCTCAGTAAAGTTCAACATGGCAATATTCTCATCTGATACTGATGTGACAATAGTTGAGGAACGTGTAGAGGTATACGGTTGCTTTCTCTCTGAATCTCGAATACACACAAAATCTTTTCCACCATGTGGGTTAGTGATACAGGTACGACCGTCTTGTGTGTGCATTAATCGCTGAGTAATACTAGCATGGGCAGGATTCAATACCGCCAGCGTAGACATCAGCGACACAAAAATCGAGGAACTAGACAGCAAATTCAGGATAATTTTTTTGTTCATAGATTTCCTTGAGAAAATTGTCTACTAGCTTAGGGTATTCGATTAATTTTTAAACTTCAAGTTAATTTTTTCTGAGAATAGCTGGCTTGACACTTGTTGCTCAAGAAAGTTCCATGTCTACTCAGTTTGATCACACATTATTTGCTACAGGAGAACTCAGATATCAAACAGGGTTGATGTCTCGTTTTGAATCGCTCACTACGAACAAAAGTTCTATCTTGGATTATTTTATACAGTTAACAACTACTATTACAGCACTTTCGGCAGCTATGAGGTACATCCTCAAACCTCATAGCTATGCAGGAGAGGGGGAAGAAGAAAAACTGTATTACATAATAGCGGGAAGCGCTGTACTGTATTTACAAGATTATAAATCTTAATTTAAACCAAAAGATAATATCAATATTTAGCAATAAAAATGATATAGATTCTCGTTCTTAAATTATCAACTTGTAAAAATTTCTTTTTTTAATTACATTTGTAAAAAGGCTTAGGTCTTAGGTAATTTACTAGCCTCAACAGAAAAAATGAAGCGGAAAATACATTTAGAATCTTCAGGTTGTTCCAACTGTGGACATGATCATCACGAGAATCATAACCATGTTCATAATCACAATCATGATGAGAATCATAACCATGACCATAATCACGATCACAGTGGAGAATTCAATCTGAAAAATGAGGTATTGCCTTTAATAGTGATTCTAAGTTTATATGTGCCTGGTGTAATTTTTGAAGATCAATTACACAATACATTCTATTCAATAGGTGAATATCTGCTTTTCATACCTGCCTATTTATTAAGTGGATGGAGTGTTTTAAAAACTGCTGGACGTAATATCCTCAGAGGTAAAGTATTTGATGAAACATTTTTGATGACAGTGGCGACATTAGGGGCGATCGCAATTCATAAATTACCCGAAGCTGTCGGAGTAATGTTATTTTATAAAATTGGAGAATTGTTCCAAGATATTGCCGTCAGTCGTTCCCGTAATTCTATCAAAGAATTATTGGAAGTCCGCCCAGACTATGCCAATATTCAAATAGAGGGAGAACTCAAAAAAGTATCGCCAGAAACAGTAAATGTTGGGGATATTATCGTCGTGAAACCCGGAGAAAAGATTCCCTTAGATGGCGAAATTATAGATGGTAATTCGCAAGTTGATACATCTGCATTAACTGGAGAATCTGTGCCGCGAACAGTGAGGCTGGGAGAAACGGTTTTGGCTGGGATGATCAATAAAATGGGTGTTCTCAGCATTAGAGTCACAAAACTCTTTGATGAATCTTCCATTGCTAGGATTTTAGACTTGGTGCAAAATGCCAAAAGTAAAAAAGCAGAAACAGAAAAGTTTATTACTAAATTCGCCCGATATTATACACCAATAGTAGTTTTTACATCTTTAGCAGTTGCAATATTACCTCCTTTATTCATTTCTGGTGCAACTTCTTCAGAGTGGATTTATCGCGCCCTAATTTTACTAGTTATTTCCTGTCCCTGTGGACTCGTTATCAGTATTCCATTAGGTTACTTTGGAGGTGTGGGAGGTGCAGCCAGACGTGGTATTTTAGTCAAAGGCTCTACTTTTTTAGATACTTTAAATGCAGTGAATACAGTTGTTTTTGATAAAACTGGAACGTTAACTCAAGGGGTATTTAAAGTAGTAGAAATAATACCATTAAATGGCTGGAATGATGAAAAATTACTGCAATTAGCTGCCAAAGTAGAATCACACTCAAATCATCCCATTGCTCAATCTATCCGCAAGGCTTATGGTGAAAAAATTGATGAATTTGAGGTGAGAGATTATGAAGAGATAGCAGGCTATGGAATTAGAGCCAAGGTTGAAAATAGGGTAGTGATAGCAGGAAGCGATCGCTTATTACATAGAGAGAATATTTATCACGATAATTGCCAGTTAGAGGGAACAGTTATTCATCTAGCAGTGGATGATATTTACGCTGGGTATATTGTCATTGCTGATGAACTCAAAGAAGATGCAAGACTTGCTATTCAAGCACTCAAGCGAATGGGTGTAGAGAGAACAGTAATGTTGACAGGAGATAATCAAGCGATCGCTTCTCGAATTGCTCAACAGATTGGCATAGATACCTATGAAGCAGAGTTATTACCCGAAGAAAAAGTTAATGCCATTGAGAAGTTACTCAGCACCGCCGGCAAGCATGGTAAAGTTGCCTTTGTTGGGGATGGTATTAATGATGCACCAGTGATTGCTAGAGCAGATGTTGGAATAGCGATGGGCGGGTTAGGTTCAGATGCAGCGATAGAAACTGCCGATATTGTGATCATGACAGATGCACCATCAAAAGTGGCAGAAGCAATACAAATCGCTAGAAAAACCCGCACAATAGTTTGGCAAAATATTGGCTTTGCTTTAGCAATTAAAGGTATATTTATTGGGTTGGGTATTTTAGGTATAGCAACAATGTGGGAAGCTGTCTTTGCTGATGTTGGAGTAGCCTTGCTGGCAATTTTAAATGCAACTAGAGCGATGAAATAAAATTTTGGGAAATCGGGAATCTGTAACGGGGAAATTGTAGTAGTTAAACGATGAGTACTCACAACTCATATTCTGCTACCCAAAATAGAACCCATGCATTCATCAATCAAAGGTATTGCTACAGCTACTTTAGCTTTACTGCTAAACTATTCAGCAAATCCAGCCTTTGCACTACCGCAGAAAATTAATCATCCAGTTACTGTTGCTAAATCGCAACCATTAACAGACACCTTGATTGTTCCTGGGGAACGAGTGGGGCCGATTACACGCACAACGACTAAGAAAGATTTAGTTAAGCTATTTGGCGCGTCTCGTCTCGTTGATAAAACCATTTCAGGCCCCGAAGGAATAGGTAGTTTTGCAGCTACTCAGTTAAACCTAAATCAGGGGCGATCGCTCTTGGTAGTCTGGAGTGATAATACTCGTACCAAACCTCTAGATGTGCGTAACCTGGGTTGGGCTTGGAAAACCCGCGAAGGTATTGGTGTTGGAACCCCATTAAGCGAATTACGCAAGAAGTTAGGTAACTTTAGACTCTATGGATTGGAGTGGGATTACGGCGGTACTATCTTGTTGGATAGTAGTAAATTATCCCGTTATCAAGGCAAACTCATTTTACGAGTAAACGCTGCTCCCAATGCTTATGAAAAATTCCCCAATGACTACCAAGCAGTGTTAGGGGATAGTACTTTTTCCTCTAGCAATCCCCACTGGAAACGTTTGGGAATTAGGCTAGGAGAAATTATCGTTGTATTGAATCCTAGTCAGGAATGATGTACTTTCACAAATTGCTTGTTGGAAGCCTTGCAATGGAAAGCAGCGGCGATCGCACCAAAAACTAGATACACTTCAGCCAGAATGGGACAAGCGCCATATTAGCGATGAACTAGATAAAATTGAGTTTGCATTGCAATCATGAAACTTATGTAAATATACAGTTATTTGGCAGATGGAAATCAGGATTTCCTCACCCAGAAAACAAGGAAAATAGAGATATTCAGTTAATTGGTGTTTGTTTATACTATTTCAAATTTTTGTAGTCGTTATACTCATAACTTAGGTTCTACCTGGGAATTAGGAAGTGGCTTTGCCACTTCTTTTTATTAATATTGTGGCACAGTAAAAAATAAGTTAAAAGTTAAAAGTAACTTCATTGAACTTTTAAACTTTATTAATTATACTTTTTCATCAAATATCTGCTATCCATACATTGTAGGGACGTATATCTGTAAGTCCCTACAAACGATTAATTTATTGCAAAGATTTTTGACAATGGTATGATATAGTGCCTGTTTAATTGACCAAGCAATCTGACGGAATTCTGGTCATCTAGACATGATGTTAAGTAAGTCGGTGGGAACAAACCAAATTATGTTACGAAACTTAAATAGGCTTAAAACCCTTATCAATGACTGATGAGCAATGACAAAGGACAGCCCCCACCAGCTAGCTTTAATTGCGCCGACTTACTTAGTCATTACTCATTGTATCTTGCCATCTTTCCCGCTTGGGCTTACTCTCCACATCGCGCGATCGCCCTTCTTTCCAAGTTCCCCACATTAGGGATTGCTGTTTTTCAACATGGTTAATAAACTGCATAATCGAGTGATCTGCTTTGATGGGAGTTTTCAAATCAAACTTAATTGTTTGGAGAATCTTAATGTCACCCATGAGAAAGTACTTAGCTACAATCTTAGTCAGCCATAGCACAACTCGATTGCATAACAAACCAAAAATTCCTTTACGTTTTTTAGTCATCAACAGAACTTGACCTTCAGTTTTTCCCCCTTCGTAGAGGCGAACTGCAACCATCATCTGGACATGGAAAAAATCGGGGCCAAGTGTCACTATGCCAATGCTACCGTACCAATAGCAAATACTGTAAGTTATGGCATTTTTGTAGAAAATACGGACGAGCTTAATGAAAAACGAATTGTCTTTGATGGGTGTAGTGTTAGTGAAAATAATCGCATTCTCATTTAGTTCCTGTCTTTCAAAAACAACTTCTATTGGCAGTTTGTGAACTGTATTGAGGTGTTGAGCATCAATGGCATTAATCATCACCACATTGGGGTGACAGTTCATCACAAAATGAGAATGGATGGCGACATCACACTCTTTTTGTTCCAACTCTGGAACAAAAGGTAGAGGTTGTTGTGGTATTTCTCCAGTCCAAACCCAAATCATCCCATACTTTTCAGCAGTGGGCCAAGTTTGTAATTTTGGAGAAGGTGGTATATCTAAACATGGGATATCAATACACATCCCTTCAGCATCAAACTTCCAGTGGTGGAAAAAACAACGTAGTGCATTACCCTCAACTTTGCCTTCAGCAAGGTGAGCGCCCATGTGTGGACAATAGGCATCAAGGGTAACTACTCTTTTATCTTTACCACGGTAAATAACTAGTTCTCTGCCCAAAATCGTGATAGGTTTTACTTCACCCACCCGCAGATTTTGAGAGGGTATTACCCAATACCATCCCTCAATAAAACGCTCTGGATTATTGAAAATTTTAGGTTTACGGATTGAGCTAGAAGTCTGCGAGTTGAGATTCATTTTTATGGTTTCACTTGAAGTGAAGCAGTTGATCTAGAAGTAACATGAGAACTAAAACAAAACAGTTACTTTCAGTACCATGACAAACAGTTACCTAAGGAATAGATAAAATAAGAAAGGTATGATTTTGAGTATTTCTGATTAAGAATGACAAAATTATGCCAATTAAATATCATCTTAAATAAGCAAATATCCGTTTAGAATGGAGATTAGAAAAATTAAAACTTAGTAGAATCTCTAATTAGATAAAAATTTTAACTACTGATGTAAATATTTTGTTAAATTCTCAGAGAACTTAATCTTTAGTAAGATATGTAATAATAATTACAGAATTTGGGAAAATCTACCGTGTTAACTCAAGATAAAAAACTGCTTTTAATTGGTCAAGTAACAGATTTAACTGGAATCCCCATCAGAACAATTCGTTATTACGAGAGTTTAGGCTTAATCAATTCATCAAGACGAACAGAGGGAGGCTTTCGCCAGTTTTCATTGGATGTGATAACTCGTCTAGCATTTATTAAAAGGGCACAAAATCTTGGTCTTAGCCTAGAAGAGATTGGAAATATTCTTCAGGTTTATGACCAAGGCCAAACTCCCTGTGGTGAAATTAAAGAAAAGCTTGAAGAGAAGGTATTGCAGATTGATCAGCAAATTGATCAACTGTTAACTTTACGCTCTGAAATAAAGGGATTACTTTCAGGCTGGAAGAATATCAGCGATCACCATGAGAAGACAATTTGTCCGATTATTCAAAACACCTCTCAGTGCTGAGTGCTGACAAAGAAAAATTAAGAAACACTTAAAGATTGTATAAATGGCGCAGGTAGTCCAAGAAGCATTACATTATTCCCAAGGCAGATTAGGAATATGTTGAATAATATCAGGGAAAGCAACTTCTACAATTTGATACAGGTATCGAACCGCATAAAATTCACTAATAAACCCAATCGGTTTTATATCTATATCATTCATGCTTTTAGGGTAATAGCAACTATATGCACACCAAATTCCTTTATAGCACTATTGAATATATCCAATAAGTGCATTCAAGTGTTCCACAAAAATAGCTTTTTCAGGTCGTTCTTGAACAAGTGTTTCATGTTGCCAAGGGAGATCAGGTACAGGATCATACGCCGTATCTGGGAAAGCAGTATCCATAACTTGATGCAAGTATCGAACCGCGTAGAATTCTTTCTTGAAACCGCTTACTTCTACCATGTCCATGTATCCAAAGGAATAACAACTATGTGCTAGCCATGTGCCGTCAAAGCATTCTCGAATATATCCAACCAGCGATCCCTCCTCTCCTACTACAACTGTTTTTTCAGGACACTCTTTGATAATCAAACCTTGTTCGCGCATGGCTAGTAGCTCTTCTCCTCGCCATGAATTTCCCTGCCGATCGTAGCCACAAATTTGCTCTGGATAATCCCAACCAGAAGTATAAAATTTATAGTTACTAAGGCAAGGACAGTGAAATAGTTGGAAGTGCAAACTCATAAGAGTTGAGGATTTTTCATAATTCTACAAAAGATGATGAGACATTTAAAGGTCAATCAGATTTCAAAGCAGTAAAATTACGTTGATTGCAAGAGATACCTTCAGTAGGAGTACTATTTAATTAAACTTTTGGATATAGTCTTAAGTTCAAGCAATTGTTTCATTATTCACTCAGAAATTAGGACTCAGAACTTTTATAGAGAAGAAACCACCACAACTCTAGTCCGATAAAAGCTAAACCAGCGATCGCAACACCGACTTTCAAGCCCAAAGGTTGCTGGATGCGCTGGAATTGGCTGGTTTGTTCTGATGAGTGGGCTGGCATTTCTGCTAATGTTACACCTGATGTTCCAATGAGAAGCACTAAAGCTGTAAGGCTTCCCCAAAGCATTTTTTTACTGAACATTTCCTAAATTACCCTGAAATTATGAGATAGTTTTTGGTTGAAAGTTACGCAATCTGAGGGCATTACTAACGACAGAGAGCGAAGAAAGAGCCATCGCCGCCCCAGCGATAATTGGATTGAGTAACCAACCAAAGATGGGAAACAGAATTCCCGCCGCAATGGGAATACCAATGACGTTGTAAATAAAGGCAAAGAAGAGATTTTGCCTGATATTGTTGATGGTGGCACGGCTGAGTTGAATTGCTGTGACAATTCCTTGCAAATCTCCAGAAATTAAGGTGATATCGCTAGCTGCGATCGCAACATCTGTTCCCGTACCAATGGCAATTCCCACATCAGCCTGGGCTAGGGCTGGCGCATCATTTATGCCATCACCTACCATTGCGACAAGGGATTGGGGATTGGGTACTGGGGATTGGGTATTGGGAAGAAATTTCCCTAGTCCCCAGTCCCTAGTCCCCAGTCCCCCTTTTTGAAGGGATTGAATAATCGCCGCTTTCTGATCTGGACGGACTTCGGCAAAGATTCGCTCAATGCCAACTTGCAGAGCGATCGCTTCGGCAGTTTTACGATTGTCTCCGGTGAGCATTACTACTTCTAAACCTAACTTCTGTAAGGCTTTCACCACTGCTGCTGATGAAGGTTTAAGGGCATCGGCAATACCCATTATTCCTTGTAGTTCGCTATCTACAGCAATCAAAATGACTGTTTTACCAGCAGCTTCCCATGCATCTTTATACTGCTGGAGACTCATGGTATTAATTCCAAGTTCTGTTAACCAGCGTTGTGTACCAATTTGTACAAGCTGATTTGCAACAACTGCTTGGACTCCACTACCTGCATTAGCTACGAAATCCTTTGCATCTATTAAACTCACTTCTTGGGACTGGGCATATTTCACCACCGCTTCAGCTAAAGGATGTTCAGAATTTCGTTCCACTGTTGCTGCTAGCTGTAAAAGGTTGATTTCATTACCATTAGCTGTGCCGTTAACAGTAACAAAGTCTGTAACCGTCGGTTTCCCTTGCGTCAAAGTACCAGTTTTATCTAGAACGATGGTTTGAATTTTGTGTGCTAGTTCTAAGCTGTCAGCACCTTTAATCAAAATGCCATTTTCTGCACCTTTACCCGTCCCCACCATTACAGAAGTGGGGGTAGCTAAACCCAAAGCACAAGGACAAGCGATAATTAGTACACCCACCGTTGTCATTGTTGCTAGGGTGAGGTTGCCAGTGAAGTTAAACCAAATGACGAAAGTGGCGATCGCAACGGCAATCACAGCTGGTACAAACCATCCTGTAACTTGATCTGCCAAGCGCTGAATAGGTGCTTTAGAACCTTGTGCTTGTTGCACTAATTTAACGATTTGAGCCAAAAACGTATCATTTCCGACTCGTGTCACCCGAAACTGAAAAGCACCCGCACCGTTAATCGTCGCCCCAATCACCTCATCTCCTGGCTGCTTTTTAACTGGCAAACTTTCACCAGTCACCATCGCTTCATCTACCGTCGAAGCACCTGCAATCACTTCGCCATCTAGGGGAATCTTTTCACCGGGACGCACCAAAATTACATCGTTAATTTTGACTTCGGCGATGGGAACATCAATTTCCACACCATCACGGATAACTCTGGCATCTTTGGCTTGCAGTCCGATGAGTTTGCGGATGGCTTCAGAAGTTTGTCCCCTAGCGCGATTTTCCAACAACCGCCCCAGCAAAATTAAGGTAATGACAATGGCAGCAACTTCATAATAAATATGAGGTATCAAGCCTTGAGCAATAAAAAATTTCGGGAAAACAGTGACAAGCAAAGAATATAGATAGGCTGCACTTGTACCCAAAGCAATCAGCGTGTCCATCGTCGCTGTATGGCGTTTGAGGGATTTCCAGCCATTCCGATAAAAAGATCCACCACACCAAAAGACAACGGGTGTTGTCAGCACTAATTGCACCCAAGGATTCTCAAGAAAACTTGGAATTAAGGGTAAGTTCAGCCCAGTCATCATCGGCAACGACCCCAAAAGTAGGAAAATGCTGATTACACCTCCCACCATTACCTTGAGGAAGAGTTGGCGTTGTAATGCTTGCCTGCTCGCTTTTTCAGCATCATCTTCTTCAGAGAGCAATTCTTCCTGGAGTGAGTAAGAAGAGTATCCCGCAGATGCGATCGCACTTTGGATTTTCTCTAAACTGGCTAAAGAGCGATCGTACTTGATGGTAGCTTGTTCTGCTCCAAAGTTAACGTTGCAGTCTCTTACCCCAGGAACAGAGCGAATTGCCTTTTCGATGTTGTTGGCGCAAGCGGCGCAACTCATGCCTCGAAGTTTGAGTGTGAGAGTATCCATGTTGGGGATTGGGGATTAGGGGTTGGGGATTAGGGATTGGGGATTAGGAATTGGTCATTCTACCAGTACCCAGTCCCCAGTCCCCTTAAGCAACTGGATAGCCAGCAGCAGCCAATGCTTCTTTAATTGTTGTTTCTGATACTTGAGTTTCTACACTCACAAGCTTGGTTGTTGGATCAGCCTGAACACTAGCATTAGCATCGACTGCCTGAAGTGCTTTGGTGATCTTGCTTGCACAAACAGAACAAGACATGCTGGGAACTGTGAGTTGGAGAGTCATAGATTTACGGGATAAAATGAATAACCTTGCCAGACTAAGCTGGATGACTGAGGGACATCTGTCAACAGTCAGAAATAACTGGAAAGAGAGTCGCCTTGAATTTATCCTAGACTCTCTAGCCGGCTAGAGAGTCTAGAGATTTTTAAAAGTTTTTCGCTAAACTTCAAATTTCTTTACAACTTTGGTTGAACTGAGTAACCATTGCCGATCAAAATACAACGTACTACAAAACACTTGTCATCTGCTGAAAGTGTGTGTTATTAAGGCTATATAACCACATTAGTCAGAATTAACCTGTTGTTTTCTCAGAATTGTAGAGAAAACAACCCTCCGCACCACTTGAGACGCGGCTGCTGAACCCAAGTCTCCTCATTTCTTCACAACAAAGGGTCTTTTTTAAGACTCTATTTGGAGTCTTCATGCAGCCAAAAAATCTGAAACGTCTCTTGCGTGCTTTAGAGCGGCAAGGTTTAGATGTAACTTATAACAATTCCACTTATTCAGTTCGTCTAGTTAATTCTCCTGATGCCTCTGTAGCAGAAGTATTACTACCGGAAGATTTTCCCGTAGAAGCTAAGGCACTGAAGCAGTTAGCGAGTTTGGCAAGTGTCCGCCACCCGTCAGGTGGATGTGTTTGTCGTGCCTGTGCCACACCTGACTTTCACCCAGGTGATTCGGGTGTTGCCATTGGTTCAGTCGTAGAAACTGTGGGTCAGGTCATCCCTGGTGCTGTCGGTTCTGACATCAATTGTGGGATGCGCTTGCATGTTGCTGATTTGACAATCGACGAATTTCTGGCAAAGCGCGACCAATTTGTAGAACGCATGAAGGGGGATTACTTCTTCGGTACGCGTGACGTGACGATGACTGCTCACGCAATGCGATCGCTATTTCAGTATGGAGTCCCCGGTTGGTTGGATGTCATGCTAGATAAGCCTACAGGGAGTGTAGTTAAATCTGATTTGCAACAACTTGCCCAAGAGAGCGAACGCATCTTCTTAGGTGGTTCAATGGATGGTAACTGGAAACTGGCGCCTGAAGAATTAGTTCCCGATGCTGGACTAGTACGCGATGGCGGACTGGCAACTATTGGCGGTGGTAATCATTTTGTAGAAGTGCAACGGGTTGATAAAGTCGAAAATCGCACACTTGCCCACGCTTGGGGAGTGCGCGAAGGACAGCTAGCTTTTATGATTCACTCTGGTTCTCGAAACGTGGGTAAATATATTGGGGGAATGTGGCGAGATAAAGCTAAGGCGACTTGGCAAAAAGGTCTGAAATACCCTGAGTCTCAGATTTTTCCTCTCTCTACTTATTCTCACCCCGAATTAGTCGCCAGTTACCTACAAGCTGAAGCCACTGCTGCTAACTATGCCTTTGTCAATCGCCTGCTGTTGGCGGAATTGCTACGTCTGCGTTTACGAGAAGTATACAAAGATGTTGAAGCACCTCTAGTTTATGACTTGCCGCATAACATCACCTTGCCACAACTTGAAGATGTAAAGACGTTGTATACAAAATCTCTCCAATCTAAAATCCAGAATCCAAAATCCAAAATTGAGAAGTGGATAACACGCAAGGGCGCTTGTCCCGCCCATCTAGGACAACCAGTGATTATCCCAGGTTCAATGGGTGCTTATTCTTATCTCATGGTGGGTAGAGGCAATCCAGCATTTTGTAATTCGGCCTCACACGGGGCGGGAAGAATTCATTCTCGCTTCGACCTCAATCGCAGAGGTGCATCTGAAAGTGAGGCAGAACTGGGATTAACTGGGGTAGACTGCATCACCCTGCGTCAAGAACGCCGCATTGAAGAAGCACCCGCTGCTTACAAACCAATTCAGTCTGTGATTGATGTGCAGGTTCAGGCAGAAATGATTGATGTTGTGGCACGGTTGAGTCCGGTGTTGACGTTTAAGGCGTAAGGGTTCCTACGCAGAAAATTAGAGACGCGAAATTTCACGTCTCTACTTTGGTTTTATTGGTAGACAACTTAAGCCCAAACCACTGTCAAAAATAAGTAAAGTTCAGTTTTTTTTATATTGTCTTGGCTATCGACATGATACATGATATACTCTACAGGACTAAAAACTTAAAATTACTTAAGTAAACGTTTTAAATGTTTAAAAATTAGCAAGATAGCTGCTTGAAACCTCTCCCCCACTCCTGAAAGGCTTTAAAACCCCCAGCACTTCACTGGTTACCAGTTATACTTTTTAAGGCACGTCAAAAACGTACTATTACAGGCAAGTTTTTGTTATGGAGGTAAGTAATAGTGTAGAATCTCAGAAGTGCATATTTAGGGAATCTTTGGAGCCGCGATCGCGCCCAATGCAGCATACTGAATTTAAAAAATAGATTAATAGCAATTATGAGTCCCATGAAAATTACTATGTTAGGCGAAAGCTTAGAGCGCCAAGGTGGAATAGTTTCTGTGGAAAAACTCATTCTTGAAGAAACTACATCTGATATTCAAATTACACATATTACTACTTTACCGAATGGTTCTACTGTCCATAAGGCGTTAGTGTTTTTGCAAGCAATAACTAAGTTATTTTGGAACTTATTAAACCAAAAAACTGACCTAATTCACATTCATGTTTCAGATAGAGGTAGTGCTTTTCGTCACTCGATTACTACTATTATTGGTTGGCTATTTCAAAAACCAGTAATTATTCATACTCATAGTGCTGATTTTCATTTGTTTTACTCTAAACTTCCTCAATTGCTTAAGCAGTGGCTCAGTTGGTCATTTCGTAAATCTACCAATTTTATTGTTTTATCAGATAGCTGGAAAAAATTTTATATTGAAAATCTTGGTTTGAAATCAGAGAAAGTTATTATTCTCCCTAATCCAGTAAAAATTCCTGCACAAATCCCACAGAGGATAGATTCTAAGCAGATATTTTTCTTATTTTTAGGGCGCATTGGTGAGCGCAAAGGTGCATTTGATTTAATTAAGGCATTTGCTTCTATACCTGCTGATCAACAAAGCCGAGCAAAGTTAGTTATGGCAGGGGATGGAGATGTAGAACAAGCTCGCAGTTTGATTCTAAATCTAAATCTTATTAACTACATCACTATTCTTGACTGGGTAGACCAAGAAAAACGCGACGAGCTTTTAAATGAAGCTGATGTATTTGTGTTACCTTCCTACAATGAAGGTCTTCCTATGGCTCTACTAGAAGCAATGAGTTGGGGTTTGGCAGTTATCACTACCGCAGTAGGAGGAATACCTGAGATAGTTACTCAAGACCAGAATGGTTTATTAGTTAATCCGGGGGATATTCAACAATTATCAGAAACAATGCAATCCTTAATTACAGATGAAAATCTGAGAATAACTCTGGGAAACAATGCACGAGTCAGAGTTAAACACTTGGATATAAAAGATTATTTTGTATCTTTGAAATATATTTATGCAACAGTTGCAAATTAAGAGCGTTCTTGATTAAGATGGGCAGTTATTTTAGTTATATTGCAACCCTTGTGCTTAAGCGATTTATGCAATCTACGTAAATATACTGAACTTAAAAAATACACAATTCATCCTGTAGAAGGATAGCAGGCATTAAAAAATATGAGATTGATATTATTAACAATCAAGGGAATGCTCAATTCATTAGTATTATTGCTCATATCTTTTTAGATTTAGTGTGTTCTCTCTTTAATAAATGAGGTAAAAAAATGAAAACTTTTCCTGAAGTAAAGTTGCTTGATACAAGATTTCATAAAGTTAAAGTAGAAGAATTAATAGATTATTTAATAGAAGCAGCCAAAAGCAAAAAAAAGACAATTGTAGGAAATGTCAATATCAAAGCTATGAATTTAGCCTACGAAAAGTATTGGTATCGAGATTTCTTGAATAAGGCTGATTTAGTATTTTGTGACGGATTTGGTGTATTGATAGGAGCTAGATTCAATGGTTATTCAGTGCAATCTGTACATCGCATGACAGCGCCAGATTACATAGAAGATTTAGCATTAAAATGTGAGAGAGAAAACCTTTCTTTATTTTTGTTAGCTGGAAAACCCGGTGTAGTCGATAAAGCAATTACTAAGTTACTAGCAATTGCGCCTAATTTGCGTATACACGGACATCATGGTTATTTTGATAAATCAGGAAAAGAGAATGATTTGGTAATAGACAAAATTAATAAATTTAAACCAGATATTTTATATATTGGTTTTGGTATGCCGTTACAGGAACGCTGGATTTTAGATAACTTCAACAAAATTGAAACTACTGTCTTTTTACCTTTAGGTGCTTGTCTAGATTTTTATACTGACTCTATATACCGTGGCCCACGTTGGCTGACTGATAATGGTCTTGAGTGGTTAACACGCTTAATTACTGAACCTACTCGTCTATGGGATCGTTATGTTGTAGGTATTCCATTATTTTTTTATCGTGTACTTAAACAGCGAATTACTCAAGGAATGCTCACAAATCGCTGAGATGATGTTTTAAAAGTGTTCGGCTGTAATTTAGGCACTTGTTGATATCTTCCTAAATTCCCCTTAAAAAAGGGGAATTTAGGGAGCCATAAAACAGGAGTCAGAATTGGTGAATACTCCATCCATAAAGGGATAGAGTTTTAGGGCGAGAATATTTTAATTTAATTTTTTCGCGCCACTTACGGGCAAGATTTTAAACCAATATTCATTACCTAGTCGGACTACAATTCAATTCTGTTAGCGGATAGCTAAGGTTTAGCCCATTCTGAGTTCTGAATTCTTCTTATAAAACGTTTTCCTATCAACCAGAAGACTTTTAAAACATCCTCTGAGTAAATTTTTCGCTTCTTCAGTATTAACTAAGCTAAATTCATACCTGAAATGCTATAGGAATCCGCTTTGATTTCTACTGAGTTTTTTCACCAAATCAAATATGAGTCCTATATGTTAGTAGGCTAATAATATAAATACTTAAAAATAAATATCATAGTTTTATTTTCCTATTTCATTAAATTTTTGGCATATTGCTGAAGAACCATTTTTTCTAAAATCAACTGACCGCGTCGCTAAGGCTTCATTATCTAGCGTCGTATGTTTCGGTGTTTACCCAATCCCCAATTCATTTTACAAAGCTGGCTTCAAATATACGTTTCGTGAAAAAGTTTTGTTTTTTTGTATAAATTTAAGCATTATTTGTCTTATTTCTTAAGTAAATTGATAGCAAAAGTAAAAGCTAAAATTAAACTAAACTTAAATAAGTAGCCAATTTAAGCTGTTTCTGGTGCTAATAGCGGTCAAAAAAACCTTTTTACCCCCTTTATACAGGTAAATCCAATCAATAGAATATGGATCGTCGGAATTTTCTAAAGTATGTCACTTTAGCAGGATCTAGCTTTGCCTTAACTAGTTGTTTTCAAGGTAGAAATTCCAATTCACAGCCGGATGTGTCCCTCTCAGCGTCACCTATGGCGGTAAATGAACCTCTGAAGGTGGGATTTGTTTATATGGGTACTGTAGGAGATTTTGGTTGGACTTATGCCCATGATTTAGGTCGCAGAGATATGGAAGCCAATCTCCAAGATAAGGTAAAAACTACCTTTGTCGAAAATGTCAACGAAGGCGCTGACGCTGAAAGGGTGATTCGCCAACTAGCATTAGATGGTAATAAATTGATTTTTACAACTTCCTTTGGCTACATGAACCCAACAATTAAAGTTGCCAAGGACTTTGCTGATGTTATCTTTGAACACTGTACAGGATACAAGCGTGCTGCTAATGTTGGTACTTATTTGGGACGCTTTGAAGAACCGCGTTATTTAACCGGTATGATTGCTGGCAAGATGACAAAATCAAATGTAGTTGGTTTTATTGGCGCATACCCAATTCCAGAAGTAATTCGGGGAATCAGTGCATTCACTCAAGGAGTGCGGTTAACAAATCCCCAAGCAAAAGTTAAGGTACTGTGGGTACAAAGTTGGTACGATCCAACTAAAGAAAGAGAAGCTGCTCAAGCTTTGGTCAATTTAGGTGCGGATGTACTAACACAGCATACCGACTCTGGTGCAGTTGTCCAATTTGCTGAGGAAAAAGATATTTATGCTTTTGGCTACAACACTGATATGAGTAAGTTTGGTCAAAAAGCTCACCTGACATCACCTATTAACAAATGGGGCAAATTCTATACAGATAAAGCCTTGGCTGTAATGAGTAACACTTGGAAGCCTCAAGATGTTTGGGATGGTATTAGTGAAGGGATGGTGGATATTTCCCCGATGAATCAGGCAATTCCATCTGATGTGCAACAACTGGTGAATGCGAAGCGTGATGAGTTTATTCAGGGTACTGCACATCCTTTTGATGGCCCGGTGAAAGATCAAAAAGGGATGGTGCGAGTGCCAAAGGGTAAGGTGTTGGATGATCGGGGACAACTGGCGATGGATTGGTATGTTGAGGGAATTGAAGGGTCAATTCCTAAGGCCAAATCCTAGCACTGATCAAAAATACACAATACTAGGATTTCTATTTATTAATTTTTTAATTTAGTTATATAGCGGTTCTCGCTTGAGTGAGATTTCCGTGCGATGCCCAAGCGGAGCATCGGGCGTTGTCCACAGCCTAAGTCTGACGCTTTTGAAGGTGGCTTACTCCTGCCTCTTTCCTCCTGAATGATATTGTTAAATTAGGAGCAGCAGAGTTATCAACTAAAAACTTTCTTCAAATTTTCCGGCTGTGTTACCGCCAAATATTGAGCCGACATTTCCGGTGTGATTAGTTCTATCATGACTTTGTTTTCTAACCAGAACTCAATAACATCAAAAAAAGAGTCGCGGTTACAACGTAATACTTTCCAACCTTCCCGTTCGCCAATCAACTCAATTTTTTCCTGACTAGAAGAAACCAAGACTGCTGCATGAGTAGCTGTGAACCCCGAAGGAGTAACATTTTCTGCAAATGTACACTGCTTATCTCCTTCACCAGGTATTAGCTGAGTTTCTAATGGATAAACTTCAATTCCTGTTCCATGTTCGTCAACGGGAAAAACCATATAGCTACCTGGGTGCGGGAAAAAGGGAAAAGCCTGCCCATTTAAGACTTCAGCCAGAACTTGGGCAACGTGCAGGGGATTTTGAACAGAAATTGATATGTGATTAATCATACTTAATTACCCCTTACCCCATAATCATGATGGGGTTTCTAAATTTTTTGTTTTGTGGAGTGCTTATCTTCCACGAGAGCCTTGATCACTTTTCACCCCATTTCTATTGATTTATGCAAAGAGTAAAATAAATTTTATTGAAAGCGGCGGAAAACTGAAACTTCATCCCGCTTCTCTGCGAGAGGCTGTGCCAACACTAATCACAGACACGTAGACTAAGGTGTTATTAATTACTTAATACATAATTGATGCTTGTATTACTCTGAGAGATTTCAAAAATGAAATGATGAAAGTAGTATGTAGAATATTTGCTAAAAAAATCGACTTTTTCATCAGAACAATTAGCTCTAATCGACTCATAAATACTTGATGTTAATCAGCTATTATTCTCCACGTGACAATGATAAAAATTTTCATAGTCAGAGTAAAAGTATATTATATATTTTCTCATTAATTGGTCATAAAAATACATTTTTTTATGACCAATTAGCTCAAATATCTAATCAGTATTGACTCTAGTTGGACTATCCGAATGGGCTTAACAAGGTAATCATTTGCATTTCCTGGTAGCTTGCTAATTTCCTCTTCTAAAGGTTCGCTAACAGTCATCATTACAATCGGTAAATCTTCCCAATAAGGCTCTTGTCTAAGGATATTCAGAAAATTCAATATGCGAACATCCTCTACTAACTGGAAATCAAAAAAAACTAAATCTGGTTGAAGATTTTGCACCTGTTTCAAAAAGTCGTTCCCATTATCTATCCACTTGACTTGGTAGCCAATTGTGTGGAGATAATCTTGCAGTGTTGTGGCAGTATTTTCTTCTTCTTCCACAAGCAAAATGGTTTTATTTGTGGGGATGATTGAGGAAGAGGAAGACAAGGAGGACAAGGTAAAATTTGCCCCCTCATCTCCTTCATCTCCGTGATCTCTCGGATGCACTGGATTTGGTAGAAACAGAGTGAACTGACTACCTTTTCCCAAAGTCGATTTTACGGTGACATCTCCGCCATGCAAACGCGCTAATTTGCGCGTTAAAGCTAAACCCAGTCCAGTGCCTTCGTACTGCCGATTTAGCTGACTGTCAAGCTGTTTAAACGGTTCAAATAGAAATTGAAAATTATTTGAGTCTATACCAATTCCAGTATCTGAAACTGTAAATGTTATACCTTGTGGTACTTTTTTGACTACCAGTGATACCTGACCGGCTGGGGTGAATTTAATGGCATTAGTGAGCAGGTTGAGTAGCATTTGCTTGATGCGCCGCTCATCAGCAATACAAATATCCTCTTCTAGATCAATTTTACAGGTGAGTTGCAATCCTTTTTCTAAGGCGCGATCGCGCACTGTCCAGATGGCATAATTACACAAATCTGACACTGGCAAAGGTGACAGTAACAGTTCCTCTTTGCCTGCTTCTACCTTAGATAAGTCAAGAATATCGTTAATTAGTGCCAGCAGATGTTCACCACTACTATATATACAGTTTACATATTCGTTCTGCTTTTCATTGAGAGAGCCAACTATTTCTTGTTGGAGTAACTGTGACAAACCCATAATCGCGTTTAGAGGCGTCCGCAACTCATGGCTCATGGTTGCTAAAAATTCACTTTTTGCCCGACTGGCGGCTTCTGCTGCTTCTTGGGAGGCACGCAGTTTTATCTCTGTTTGCTTACGTTCAGTAATGTCCTCAATCATCGCTAAAAAAAACTCAGGTTCACCATTGCTGCCTGGTATAACAGAAACTGAGATATGAGTCCAAACTAAGCTACCATTTTGATGTCGGCAGCGTCTTTCCAACTCAATCCGATGTCTTTCAACAATTTGTTCCTGATGTTTGGAGGGTTGTAAGTTATCTCTCGAAGTTATCTTTAAGTCTGTGCGAATTCCTGACATCAGTTGCTTGTAAAGTTTTAAATCCCCCCTTTCTGTGGAAATGTAATCTGTAAACCGCTTGCCGTATAAATCTTCTCGGCTGTATCCTAAAATCTCGCACAGCGCCAGATTAGTATCGACTATCTGCGCTTTCATATCTATAAGTCCAATGCCAATAGAGGAACGCTCAAAAATCGCCCGAAATTGCGCCTCACTCTGTCGTAGTGCTTCCTGCACGAAGTTTCGCTCACTCGCTTCTATAGCCATCGTCACGAAATCTGCAATCGAGCCAGCAAAAGTCTCTTCCTCCAAAGTCCATTGGCGACTTTCGCCTATGTGTTCGTGACACACTACGCCTACCAAACGACCCTCTAGCCAAATCGGTGCATCCAGTAAGGATGTGATGCCCAAAACGGAAAGATAAGACTCGGATAATTCTTGGGTTCTTGTATCGTTTCTGGCATCATGTGCGGCAATGGTACGTTCCTCTTCTAAAGCCTGGAAATAAGTAGGACAATTTGTTTTTAAAAGCCAGTTACCAAAGGTATGCTCTTTAGTCCTTACATCATACAAATTAATGCATTCAATTTTTGAACGTTCCTCATTATATAACCATACCCCAACTCGCTCCACCAAGAGTGTCCGAGCAGCAGTTTCGGTGATTTCCCTCAAAACCGCATTGAGATTACCTTGCTGAAATGTCTTGCTTCTTGCCAGTTCCACCAGAGACTGGCTTTGTTTTCGCCGACTATTTTCTCTGATTTGGAAAGCCTCTTGGGCCTGGTTGTGCTCTGTAATATTTCTAGCTGACACCACCTGCATTAGTTGCCCTCAAGAAGAAATAATTTTGCCTTGCAGTTCTACGGAAAACTAGAACTTTCTTTGTATAACTACAATTACTTGATATGGTTTTTCATAACCGGAAAGTATAATTTTTCTAATCAAATTTTATGATTGTGGATAATGAGTTACAAACTAGATTTTGCTAGTCACTTCTATTACTTCATATCAGTGGCTTTTGCTAGGTGGTAATTAACATTTTTAAGGATTACGGCATTAAGTAATTCTACTATCATTCGGTATAATTAGTGGGAGGCTTTGAAGTTGGGACTGGGTTATAGGGATTGGATTTTAGAAAAACTCTTCCCTATCCCCAGTGCTTAGTCCCAGTCCCTAGTTCAATTTCTTGCTTAGTGCTTACTATCAAAGCACCGTTGATTCTCCTAGAGAAAGATGCCTAAAGACTTAAATTTTGCAAGAATTGAGGCAATGGCAGCTTTTGTGGAGGTGGAGCGATGACGGATAGTAATAATGTGAGAATTGTTTCCCTGATTCCCGGTGGAACGGAGATTTTAGCGGCACTAGGTTTGGTTAATGCTATTGTGGGGCGATCGCACGAATGCGATTACCCTCCAGAAATCCTCAATCGCCCCATTTGTACCCAAGCACGCTTAAATTCCAATGCCTCCAGCAGTCAAATTCACGAGGAAGTGAACAATTTATTGGAATCGGCTCTCAGTATTTATGAAATCAAAACAGATGTTTTAGAACAGTTACAGCCTACCCACATTCTTACTCAAGACCAGTGTGATGTTTGTGCTGTCAGTTTACACGAAGTGGAAAAAGCAGTTGCCACACTCATTGACAGTAAACCTCAGATTATTTCTTTACAACCCAATATTCTCAAAGATATTTGGACTGACATTGAGCGAGTCGGCAACACCTTTGACGTAGACTCGGTAAAAGTTTTAGAAAATTTAGAAGCTCGCGTTAAAATTTGTCAGCAAAGACTCCAAGGACTTTCTTTAGATGAACTGCCTACTGTCGCCTGTGTCGAGTGGACTGATCCTTTGATGGCTGCCGCTAATTGGATTCCTGAATTAGTTAACTTAGCAGGAGGACAGTCACTATTTTGTGCTACAGGTCAGCCTTCTCCTATTTTGCCGTGGGAAACACTATTAACAACTAATCCAGATGTAATTATTTTTATGCCTTGTGGGTTTGATTTAAATCGTACTCGCCAAGAAGCCAATTTGTTAACTCAAGGTTCCGAGTGGGAAAAATTACACGCTATCAAAGCTGGTAGGGTCTATATTACTGACGGCAATTCTTACTTCAATCGTCCAGGGCCGCGACTGGTAGATTCTCTAGAAATTTTGGCAGAAATTTTGCATCCAGAAATTTTTCAATACGGCTACAAAGGAACCGCTTGGGAACGTTTGTAAAGAAGAATTCAGAACTCAGAATTCAGAATTCAGTAGGAATTCGAGTGGTTTCAAACCTTGTCGGCTTTCAATCCCCCACAAGGGGGAATTCTGATTCCTGGATTCTGGATTCTTTTTAAGGTGTTTGTTCAAAATCTGCTGATGGTTCTGGTTCATTGTTAAATAACAGCAGACGTGCAGCGAGAATGGCAAATCCTACGGCTGCGATCGCTTTTAGGACGCGTGTAGGTAATAATTCGGCTACTGCACCTCCAGCCAAAGATCCCAACAGACTTGTCAACAGCAATGCGCCTGCTGCACCAAAAAATACTGCACGGGGAGAATTAGAACGTCCTGAAAGTGCGATCGCCGCTAGCTGACTTTTGTCACCCAATTCTGATAAAAAAACTGTAATAAAGCTAAGTCCTAAAAGATGCCAATCCATATTATTTAGGGGGAATGGGGAATGGGGAATGGGGAAGAGTTTTGTAATACCCAATGACAAATGACTAATGACCAACCAATACATCCCAAAACAGCATTAGCGAAATCATCAATAACATCACGCCTGCTGATTTTTCTACAGTTTTTGGGCTGAGTCGGCTGGCTATCCAACCACCTAAAAGCACACCTAATAAGCTGGTGGTTATCAGCGCCGCCGCAGATCCGATAAATACCACCCACGGCGAATGAGATTCTGCACTCATTAATAGAGTGGATAGTTGAGTTTTATCTCCAATTTCTGCTAGAAAAATGGTTACAAAAGTTGTAACAAAAACTACTAGTACTGATTGCTGCTTTTGAGGACTATTGGCAACTACAGGCTGAACGATCGCAGGAGTTAAGTTCAAATCATTGCTGTCTTTCAGTTCTAGCTCGATCTCAGTCTGAGATATGCCAGAAATCTCCAAAGATGCAGAGTCAAGTTTCACAGGCAGTAGTTTTGTTTCTAGGTTGCTTTCATATTTCTATCATATTCTCAGATTGTTGTAATAAATTGCAACTACATACAAAAAAAAGGAGGGTGGAAGTGTCAAAGGCCAACAGCTTTGTCGAAACGTAGTATTTCTAAACTGCGATCGCCATAAACCCCTTCTATCTGCTGGCGACAGCAGTCAATGGCAAAATCGTTAACTTCTTCTGGTTCAACTCCATACATATCTTGAAACACTTCTGATTCAACGCGGCAGAAGCGAGGACGATTTGAGTAGATGCGACATTCTCGCGTGGTATGGTCGAAATTAACGCACCATCCCCCTTCGCCTACCATGCTGAGGTAGAGTTCTAGTTCTGGTGGTGAGAGATATTCTTCCAAATCTGGACGCTCTGCTGGGTCAAGATTACAGCAGGCCCCACATTGCTTTACACATTGCCAAGTTGACATTTTTGATTAGGGATTGGGGAGTGGGGAATGGGGAATAGGGAATAGGGAATTGAGGAAGGTAAAAAGAATAAACAATGCCCAATGCCCAATGCCCCATTCCCAATCCCCCCATTTTACGTTTTTATGTCTTTTCTTATAATTTTGTTAAGTAAATTAAATCTAACAGTCCATAGCCAGATATGATCGATTGCGGGTTTTGTAATTAAGTTATTGAATTTTTTAAAGCAATTAAGAGGAGAAAAGGAAAAATGTTTGACGCTGTGTCTGACTTGTTTAACGCTTTTACCAGTATCAATTGGGAAGTTATTTTCCAATTGCTATCCGTAGCGCTAATTGTGATTGCTGGCCCAGCAGTAATCTTTGTACTGGCATTTCGCAACGGCAACCTATAAGAGTGCTGAGTAGTGAGTGCTGAGTGCTGAGTAGAAGAAAATTTTGGAATTTAAAACTGATAACTCATGAACCAGCACTCAATACTGATAACGCCTGAAGGGCAGCTTGGATAATATTGTCATATTGTGGTTGAGAAATATCAACTTCTTTGGCGTTTTGCCGATTAGTTCCTAGCAAGCCTATTATATGTCCTGGCTGCATGGCTAAAACTTTACCTTCAGAATTTTTAATTCTTAATTCTGCTTCAATACCGTTTTTATAGAAACCACAAGTATACTGTCGTTGATTGTATTCAAAGGTTGTGCTTGATGTGGTTGGTGGCGAAACAAAAAATTTTTGAATCTGAATTGGCAGTCTGACACCGATTAGCTCTAGCTCGATGGTGGTGTTGCCGTTAAAGTAATTTTCTCGCAGTTTGTAAGCGATATCCACTCGCGATGGTAAACGGAAGTAGTCGCCCCAACGCCAAGCGATCGCTTTAATTCTATACTCTTGATTATCGATAGTTTGGGCAATTGTCAGTTTGATATGACCCTTACCAACGATTTTCTGCTCAACCACCTGGACATTAGGTGTCCAGAAAACTGGATCGGGGTTGTCCATACCGCAGGGATGTAGAGCATTAAGCTGTTGATAAAGCTGCTGATTGAGATGGTTGAGGTTGACTTCGGCATCAATTTTTAGCAGAGGCTTGAGATGTTGGGGTTCAAGACACTGGTTAGCAAACTCAATTAAACGCGATCGCACCATCTCTAAATTCTCTGCGGGTAGAGAGAATCCCCCGGCTGCTTTGTGTCCACCAAATTTCCCTAGTAAATCGTGACAATATTCCAAAGCTTCAAATACATGAAACTCTGGAATTGAGCGTGCTGAACCGCGTATATGTCCCTCATCCTCATAAGTACCGATAAACACAGGAACACCATAGCGTTCCACTAAGCGGGAGGCGACGATACCAATAACACCATGATGCCAATTGGGTTGAACAACAACTAATACACGGTTTTGCTGTAGAGATGTAACATATTCTGCTTCTACATAAGCGATCGCTTCTTGTTCAATTTGCTGACACATTTCCTGGCGAGAAGCATTTATTTGTTCGCACTGCATTGCTCTTTCCAGCGCCACCCCCATGTCATCTGTAGTCAGCAATTCAATCACAGTCTGGGGATTACCAATTCGACCAATAGCATTAATTCGTGGCCCCAGGCGAAACCCGATATCTTCAGGCTTGAGCGATTTTGGATTTTGGATTTTGGATTTTAGATTGGAGATTTTCTCCTCTGCTCCCCTACTCCCCTGCTCCCCTGCTTCCC
>NZ_JAWJTF010000081.1:0-44719 GCF_048836525.1 Nostoc sp. CALU 546 | reverse complement strand
CCCGAAAAGTTTTTAGGAGCCTAAATCATGATCGTTAAAGAATTTGCACAAGCTCTCAACAAAGTACCAGGAAAGATAGTTGATGAACTACGCCGTCAATATCCAGAGCAAAAATGGACGGTAGATTCACTAGTTCCAGACGAAATTTTAGCTAGATTTCAAGATATTACCAATAGTGAGAGATTACAGCCTCAACAATCACCTGTAGCAGATATACCCGAAGCCACAATCACCAAAGCTGATGAGGCAATTCAACAAGCCTCATACAAGTTGACTGCGGCTGATAAAGAGACTATTTCTGGTGCTATAGCCGTCCAAAATGAGCAATCTAAGATTTTGGGTGCATCAACTGGTGTCACCGGAGCTTTATTGTTCATGGAATCCTTGATTGGAGCCAAAGGGACGGTGTTGGATGCCTTTGCTGAACAATCGATGTTGGAAATTGATAACCAAATTACCGAGATAGATCAGAGTTTGATTAATTTGGCAGAAGAAGCCTCAACAAGGCTGGGGAAGTCGATCAAAAAAAAGGAACAACTCAAAGCGCGACTCAATTCGTTACGGGAGAGAGTTTCTTCAATGGGGACACAGATCCGATTTTAGAAGCTTATAAAACAGTAGCGGCATTGTTACAAATTCAAAATGAGACTGTTGCTACTGTTGCCGAAATCCGACTGCTTCAAGAACTATTAACTCATCAAAGGAAAAATCAAGTTATGGATATTCTGAGTACGGGATTGTTTGCTACTTCAGTTGTTGGCGCTTTAGGTGGCAGTGCATATCTCGTTGGTAGCGTTGTCGCTACTGGATTAATCGGCAGTGGGGTGTTTATTCCCCTGGGATTACTTGTTGGTGCAGGATTGACTTTTCTGGGACGGGCATCAAAGTAAGAGTGATGGGCGGGAGTGTTTCATCCAACTGTTTCACAGAACTGTTTCATGAAACTGTTTCAACGGTTTCATCAGTATTTCAGGGTCGTGAAACAGCATTCCCCCAGCGTGAAACATGAAACGTGAAACGTGAAACGCCAGTTAATTCCTTGTTTGAAAGCCTTTATGGGCGGGATTGTTTCACGAAGCTGTTTCATAGCACTGTTTCATGAAACGTTTCAACGGTTTCATCAGTGTTTCAGGGCGTGAAACAGCATGAAACAGCATTCCCCCAGCGTGAAACATGAAACACGAAACACTAGCTAATTCCTTGCTCGAAAGGCGTTATGAAGGGTAGTGTTTCATCCAGCTGTTTCACAGCACTGTTTCACGAAACTGTTTCAACGGTTTCATCAATGTTTCAGCGTCGTGAAACATGAAACGCCTCATTTTATGTGTGAAACAGGGGAAAAATTTGTAGTAAGAACGCGCTATAACACAGTAGTCTCATGTATAAGAAACAACTGTATTTAGCTTTGGCTGGTGTTGGCATTTGCATGTTGCCTGTAATCATCCCCTTAGTACCCAAGTTGGGGGCTTATGCAGAAGCCGAAAGATTAAAAGCCACCGAAGGATTAGAACGTCAGCGCATAGAAGAACGGGCAAAAACCAGCGATGCCTTATACGAGGCAGGAGTCATGCCCACAACTCGAAAACTGAGAATCACGAATTATTTTGACAGCAGTAAACGCAATCCCAGACCAGACACAACCCTATATCTTGATGATGAGATTGTTGATGTCTTTGACGCAACGGGTAAGTGTATTGGGCGAATTGAAGAAGGAATTTGGAAGTGGAGGCACAAAGCCAAAGAGGTTTGTAAAACCGTTCAAAATATCAAACCAGTGAGGAGAAAATAATGGCGTTAGGAACATCTGGTGCAGAAAGTAATAGCACTGGTAACACTGATGGTAAACCCAAAGGTAAGAAGCGATCGCTTGGTGAAATCATCGATTTTTGTGCCAAGGCTGTTGTGATGATTGTTGGCTTACCTATTAGGGCAGCCGCCGCGATTGTTAATCAATTTGTTGCTAATGGAGGTGCAGGTCGCGCGTTAGTTGGCGGGATTTTATTTATCGGCGGTTCCATGATTAGTGCTGATTCAACTTGGCAATTAATCTTTCAAGGCCCCCCTGTTTTTCCCTGGTTTGAGCCGGCTTGGAATTGGCTAAATGTGCCGTTTGCACTGTTCAACCCGTTTTTTTACCTGGCATTCATAATTTCTGTGGGTGTTCAGGTAATTGAAGCCCATGCCTTACGCGGTAAAAACCCAGATTCAGCACGACGGGAACTTCAAGACCACATGGTTTATGACCTTGAAACCAAGCCTAGTGGCAAGATTGACTTGGTAGGCCAACTCTGGGCGGATTACAAAACCGCAGGTACACGCGATCGCTCTAGCGCAGGGCTGGTTGTGATTGCGGTTTGGGTGTTCGATATTGTCACCACCTTTGCGGCTCGTAACCCATTTGAATTTACAGCCCCATTCATGATTTTGGGCTGTATTTTGTTTAACATCGGCACAATGATGGCGGGTGAAATTGGGTTCGCTATTTGGCGGTTGACGAAGGATTAAAGCTCGTGCCGCCCAACAACTCTCTTCGTCGAGCGGCACTCAATAACTCTTCAGGGCATTTCTTTTATGCAAAGTAACAATATCCCAAAAATTACAACTAAAGAAACTGAACATTTACGCGAATCATATCCTAGCTTGTCTCACTTGGAAGCTGGCAATATCGCCCAATGGCTGCAAGAGAGAAAAGATGGATTATTTGAAATGGCTCGATTTTCTGAGAATGAAGCAGACATGACCCGTGTACTTGGTTTGTTGGCTTCTGGGATAGGAGCGGTTTGTTATGCGGTGAACCCTTTGGCGCTAGTTGGTGGTTTAATTGGCGGCGCTGCGTGGCTATGGTTTGTTGTCGAACACTCCAACCGCACTAAAGAAATTGCGCCTTTGCCTTTTGTGCGTGGTAATTTTGTAGATGCTCTAACTCGTGCTGGGGATTACGATGCTAGGAGCAATTATCAAGCAGATCATCTTGCTAATACCGTTAAATTCCTAGAGCGACAATCAGCAGAAGAGTACACCTTTCTTCATGCTGAGTTTGAAAATATCGGGCAGTATTTAACCCAAGTTGAACCAGGAAAACGTTTTTATGCTTATCGCTGGATGTTTGGCTGGTTTAGCAAGCTCAAGGGTCGTCAGCTACCCACTTATGAAAGCATGGCTCTTCATTTACAGGATGTGACAATTGACAGCCGGGTGAATCGGTCGGAGATAAGTGCCATCGCACAGGCTCAAGCCCAGTTACCACCGACCGTAGATATCAAACAGTTTCAATCGCCACAGGTAGATATTGGGAAGATGAACCAAGCTGCGGAGCTTTCTAGACCTACAGAGTTACAGTCATCTTCCTCTGATGGGCTTGTACCAGACACTATAATTAATATCCCTCTGACTAATAGGGCAAACGCACTGATCGCTGCTTTAACGAAAAGTGGATTCCAAGTAGAGAATATGATGAGTTCTCAAGTCATTGCGATCGCTGGTACTCAGCGAGGTGGCAAGGGAACCTTAGCAGCAATCTTAGCAACATTATCAACTGCACTTGACCCCGGATTGAATACCCAATACTTTACTGCTGGGGTGGACGTTTACCCCTTTGCCTGCAACTTGACCTCTGCCCTTAAGTACCCGGATATTGATGCAGATGGGGCTGATCAACTCGTCGCTCGTGATTTATTGAAATTTCTTAAGGGTTTAGATGGAAACGAGCCTTACTCCCATAAAAATTTACTGCTAGTAATTGATGAAGCGATGCGGTTGCTGTCATTGTTAGAAGAGAGCGATCGCACTTGGGCTATCCAATATTTACTTTCTCGCTTCGCCAAGTGTGGCGGTACATTAATCATTGTGTTGCATGGCTCGAACCTAACTTCTGTGGTTGGGAAGGCCACAGCAGGACTGGCAGACACCTTTAAGCTATCAGTTAACTTCATTGGCTGTGTAGCTCAAGCGGTTAGCGCTGGTGGTCTACGCAAAATGAATGTCGCTAGTGGAGAATATTTCAAAGCCAACCCTAATAACTTTGGAGAACCTGTTAGCGGTGGCAACTTGGGCATGATTCCCGAATGGCTAAAGATCCATTTGCACCCAGGCAATGGGCAACCAGATCCAGCTAGAACATTACTTCAGTTCTTCCCGGAATTAGTTCAACAGCATGAAAGAGCAGTCATACCCAGAGGAGAGAAAATTGCTCCATCAGATGCAGTTAATCATCTGGAGTCCATTTTTTCAAAGCCTTATCAGGAAGTGGAATTTCTGGAAGTAGAAGAGAGTAGTATTTCTGAGGCTGATTTAGAACAGATTGTGGCGATAGTTGCAGCTACTGCTAGCCCTCCAACTTCTTTTGCAGCTATCAGAAACAGCCGCAAGTGGGGCGAAGAGAAAAAGAGTGTTCTTTACTTGAGAAATGCTCTGTCACAATTGATTGACACTAACCGATTGTGCGGAAATGAAAAAGATGGCTTCAGCGTTATTAACGTTAACCAGTAACATTGGTCACAGTTCCTGTTGAGTTCCAGTTGAGTTCCGGTCAAGTTCCGGTATTCTTACATCTCCAAGTACGGATGAAGAATAGGGTCTTTATATTTTTCCAGCAAGATTTAAATTTTTTCTAAACATTTTCTGGAATGTGCGGGTATGGAAAATTTAAAAATGAGTGATAAATTAACCACAGCATTGCAAAAACTAGCTATCAGCCCAATTAAGGCAGACAGGCTGGCTATCGAACGCCTAGAAAAACAGTACGGTGCTTCTTTACTAGAAATTACCAATGAGCTTGAAGATTATGCCATCGTTCACCAATCTATTCAAGACCAAAGAGCTAAACCCAAAAATCAGTTGATTATCGTTTGCTGCTATGGCTGTCTTTGGGGCGCAGTTATCGGAATTGCGACGTTATTTATTAAGCCCAGCGTTACTGTGGCGGCAATTGGGTTGGGTTTTACGGCTGGGGTGTCTGGAAAATTACTGGTTCAAAAAGGGGAATAAGTCGAAATGTTGAAAATTGGTTTTAATTGTTTAGCTGAACTCTTGGATTCATTGGAGTAAACATGGCGTGGGCTAAATCTATTTCAATGGACGTTGCTAACAAGCTTTTTGACGTAATTGGAGTTTCTTTTGAGCAGAACGAATTAGAGGGCGGTTACATCGCTAAACATGAAAGTAAAACCTTAAGAAGAGCAACCTTAACCGCTTGCTGTATGGCTGTTTTAACTGACTGGGTAACAATTAAGGAGAATTGAATTTATGTCGGATTTATCAGTTTTCGTGTTTGAGTCTCAACAAGTCCGATTCGTTGGTACACCAGAGAAACCAGAATGGGTCGCTGCCGATGTCTGTGCAATTCTTGAAATTAAGAACCCAAGTGATGCGTTAGGTTCTTTCGATGAAGACGAGAGGGGTCTAGCTAATGTCTATACCCCTGGTGATGACAACCCGAATGGATGGGATAGCGAGAATTGCCCAGATTATCATCCATAACATTAATTTAAAACTTGCATAGACAGTGTAAGCAAGTATTTTGATTCATGCGGTGCTGTGTGAAAAGCCGTTTCCAGAAATTATGTTCAAATTTTGCCACTATTAAAAAATATTCTTCAGATAATTCAGCACTTAAGAGTCAGAACTTAGAAAAAATTCAACGTGATTAGTATATTTATTTATCAATTTTTTACTGATTCTTTAAGTATTTAGGCGGATGTATTTATAAGGTCTGAATTCTTATGTTTTTTTACCCATATCTGTATCCGTACTCAGTACTGTGTCCCTTGTTACTCAGTTTGAGACTACTGAGATAAATTCGGTTCACCTTGGGCTGAAAAACTCTTAAAATTGCGCCGTACCCAATCCATTCCCACCTCATTGTTCAACTTAATCCGTTGTGGAGTATTAGGGTAAATCTTGCTTAAAATCCTTGCGTCTTGCTCTATGACTACATCAATCAACTTTAACAAATTGCCTTTAATTAAATGTGCAATCGGAGAACGTGCTTTCATGTACATCAAGACAAACACACGAGATTGATGCTCTGTTTCTGGAAGATAGAAGTGGCATTCTTTCAGGCTTAACAGCTTATTGTCACCGTGCATCAATCCCATAAATGGAAAGAAATTTTCTAAATGAGCTTCTAACACTTTTGGCATCGCTAGTTGAGCAGGATTTTGGAAAATTTCAGCAAATGTAGGTTGCTTTCTGGGTTGTATCAAATAGGCATGAGAATGTAACCCTTCGTCAATAAACTGCTTTACTTGAACTTCTTCAATCTCAAATAATTCTCTATGTGTGCCATTTTGGTGGTTGTAGTCGTGCATATTTAATAGCAAACTCAAAATATCAGTCGAAATGCTGCGTTCACCTGTAACTCCTATGAACTCATAATCTGCTGCAATTTCATTCATGATGTTTGGAATTGCTACCTTTGATTCATATCCTCCATAAGTCCAAATGAAGTCTCCTTGGATAACTAAATCTAGCGGCCGCATTAACGATTTAGTTGGCTTGTTATCTCCAGGCAGGACTGTACAACCTGAAGCATCAAATTCCAATGCATGAAAAGGGCAGGTGATTACACTACTGCCATTAGGTTTTGTTATGCACCATCCCTCTGATAGCATTGCACCCATGTGAGGGCAAGCGTTGGGTAAAGCACTAATTACACCGTAATCATTTTGCCAAAGGACGTAATCATTACCTAGCAAAGAAAATTTCATTGGTTTATTTGGCTTAAGCATGGAACGATGTGCCAACAGCCACGGTGCGCCTTGCAGTTGCTTCATAGTTAGAAAAAATTAACTTACTAATTAATCAGTAAGCTTATCAACTTCCTGCTGTGCCGTCAATTCATAGATTCAATGTCTTCAATATTGATGCCTCTTTGATACCATATAAAGACAAACGCTAAATTTTGATGCAGTGGTTCGACACAGTAAACGAGTTGCCAAATCAGTCCGCCCAGTTCGAGATGCCCAGATAACACAGCAACAGATTTTGGATGCCGCAGAGTACGAATTTTCACGGCATGGGTTAAACGGTGCGCGTCTGAGTGCGATCGCTAAACGCGCCAAGGTGACGACTGCAACACTTCATTACTATTTTGAGAGTAAGGAAAGCTTATACAAAGCAGCCTTACAACGTCCAGTCGATGAACTTCAAACCATTTTTGGGCAATTGAATTTTGACGGTTTATCTCCTGAAGAAGCTCTAAAGCAGATTATCCGCATTGCGATTGCCAATGAAGCTCAAAATCCTCAGCGTCAAATGCTATGGTTTCAGGAAGCAAGTCAAAATCAAGGAGTATATTTCAAGGAATGTAACGTTTTGAGTCTCCATGAGCATCTGCTCAAAATTTTAGAGCAAGGCATTACAGAAGGATATTTTCGCCCCCTCAAACCGTTTTTGGCGCTGACCCATATCTTGAGTATTTGTCTGTTTTACTTCACAGTTCATGAAAACTGGAAGCATCTTACTCCAGAGATTAATCGTCTTAGTCCAGAAATAATTGAGGAACACACCGAAGAAGCAATCACCTTTATTTTGGCAGGTATTAAACGCTCACATCCATAAATGGAAAGGCTTATCTGGATTTTTAATATTAATTTGTTTTCTTCTGGTAGTGTACCACTTACGCAAGCTCAACAAATGTTGGCACTGTTAGAGAAAAAAAAGCCAATTCAATTGATGAGTTTATCCAAACCGAGTTGAAATTAGACGGAGTTCCACCAGAGCTAATCCGTTTGGGAATTGAAAAATTACTCCAAAATTCTCCAATTAAATATAAGTTTAATGCTTGGAATAATCAAAACTGAGAATTTACATCAGGAGAAAAATATCCAACCGAGCGCTTCATTATAAAATTTCAAGCCGTTTTGATAATAACCCATTTTGACTTTTTGATATTGTTTAGATATTTGTCAGCGTAGCGGAAAGCTGCTGCCTTATCGTATTTAGCTATATTCAGTGCTTGTAACAATACTTGTAAAGGAATTGCCACCTGTGTGAGCTTTTCGGCTAATATTACTGACTCTTCTTCTGTTGCTGCTACTGTCGATTCTAATGGTTCAAATTTTATTTGCTTATTTATACGGTTATCTAACATTGCAGTATCAGCCATAAATGCACCTTCAAAACTTGTATAATGCAGTTTTACTGAAAGGCGGCAGGAATGAATCCGTGTTTGTGCGGGACTTATTAATCAGCTAACTTTATAAATCCGCACAATTGCCGTAGCGAGCGTATTTTGATTAAAAATCTCTCAATTATTCTTAAATTTTCGTCCTAGCAAGCGTTGCTGTGATTTTTAGAAAAGCTGCCCTAGTGCCATTAACAAATCTTCAAATACCACTAAGCCATTAAACTCCAAGCCTTGAATCTCGGCTGATGCTAAGGCTGACAATCGCTCACCACAAATCTCAATCATGAAATACTCAGATAAGCATTAGGCATTGTCATTGCCGCTATTAACTGATATGTCGAAATGCAACACGTCTTCGCGCTCACCCAGCTTTGTATAAAGTTTAATGGCTGGATCGTCACCAATATCCGCCTGGACGAAAATGACATAAGCTCCATAAGCTGCTGCTACTTCCTTCAGCTTCTGAATTAATGCCGTTGCGATCCCCTGCCGTCGGTGTGCAGAGGCAACAGCTAGATCGTAGATGTAAATCTCACTGCGCTCCTGCTCGAACTTTTTAAGCTCGTATGCAGTAAGACCGCCAACGACCTCACCTTCTTTCAATGCGGCGATCGCAATGAAGTAGTCACTATCAAGCAGTTGCCGCAGGTAGTCTGTACTAGGTGGATTTCCATAAGTCTCCACCTCATCGAACGCCTCACCAAAGGTTGCTAATAGAGCTTCCATTAATGCAACGTCCTTCGGCACAATCTGTTGAATGCTTAAGTTCATTGGTATTTCCTAAGCTATATTCCTGCTGAACGGCTAAATCCTGCTCGTTCATACAATATCAGACGAAAGGGCTAAACCCAAAAATCAGTTGATTATCCTTTGCTGTTATGGCTGTCTTTGGGGTGCAGTTATTGGAATTGCGACGTTGTTTTTTAAGCCCAGTGTGACTATGGCGGCGATTGGGTTGGGTTTTACGGCTGGGGTGTCTGGGAAATTATTGGTTCAAAAAGGGGAATAAGTTGAAGTAGTTGAGCAGAATGAATTAGAGGATGGTTACATCGTTAAACATGAAAGTAAAGATTTTGAGAAAACCAGCATTGACCGCTTGCTGTATAGCTATTTTGATTGATTAGGTAACAATTGAAGAGGATTAATTTGAGTGCAGACGGATAAGGGATAATACAACGAATGTGAATTCCTGGCAGAGCTATTGCTAAGGTCAGACTACGCTTTTCTAACAAGGGCGTGGTCTACAGCGAAAATAAATTAGTCGATGTCAAGTCGCTTCTCTACGAGACGCTGCGCGAACGCTCCAATTCAAAATTCAAAAAAGGTCAAGCGTTCGCTGAAGGGATTGTGGATATTGGCAACGTCTGCTGTAGGCATCACACTTATCCTAATATTGTTTCAATTTCTTTTATGATCTCAGCTAAAAAAGGAGCATCTGATTTAACGACATTATCCTCACTCCCATCATGTTTATGATGAGGAAAGGTAGTCAGATTTAATTTTCGGTGATGTTCAGTATTGTCATAGCGAAAAATTAGATTATTCTCTGAATTCATATATTGATAGCTATACATTTTTCTATCAAGGGATATTTCAACATAAACAAATTCCCTTAAATGCAGCAAGGAGTTATCTTTAAATTCGAGTTTGGCTCTGATAAAACCTTCATATATTCCTCTTTTTTCAGTTTCTACATGGAATAATTTAACCATTTCTGAGGATTCAATTAAAAGCTGAATTTGCTGAAAATAATCTTCAATCAACAAAATCAATCTCCTCTATTGACTCTTTTGTTTGTTGTAAATGTACCAACATTCGAGCTTCTCCAATCCACTCATCAAAGTCAAAACTATGGGATAATTGATCATTATTAAACTGAATGATAAATTCCTCAGTCGATAATTTATATTTGGTTTCAAATTCCTGAATCCGTTCTTCTGTTCTTTTGATTCCTGCTGTCACACTCTGTAATCTTTCTGACAAAGCACTTTGAATAATGCGTTTGAGGGAATCTGGATCTTTTGACCGGAGTTTTAGTTCAGCCATTATTTTCCATCTCCTGCTACTGTTAATTTCACAAAATAGTCCTTGAATGAGCAGTTGTTATTGTATATGCAAATTGAAAATAATCTGTGAGCAATGGCACTTTTTCGATTCCACAAGTTAGTCCATCACTTAAAACAGTTATCAGTTATCAGTTAAAACCCAAGGACTTTACGACTTGACTGATAACTGTTCACTCTTAAAAGCCACCGCCCATCCAAAACGAATGTCTCAATAGAAACCTTGTACTATTATTTCTTACCTGCTTGCACACGCCCTTTTCTACCTTGTGTCACCTTCGGTTCTTCTTCCTTACTGGAGTTAACCATTTGCATCAAGTGCTGATTTAGATAACTTTGCGCTGAGATATACAAACTTTCCCAAATCTCTTGATTGCGGCTAATTTTTGTACCGACTGTATTACCTGCTGTTTTCTCTGACACCAAGTATTTACGGAAATAGTTATTCCACAAGTGTTGTAAAAAGTCTTCGGCAAATTCGTTAAACGGCAGAATCCATTTATAGTCTTTGTCCAAAAATACCCGATAGGACGCAATTATTGGTAATGCCAGGTCAGTTGGCGCACCAAACCCAAAAGAATACTTGCTGTCAGGCAACAACGTGGTTTTACGTATATCAATTGAGGCTAAATCGTTGTTACCTTTTCTTCTAGGGTTGCTGATATGTTCTTGGATTATTTCGTACAGTCTTTGCTCTATCCACAAAGCATGAGTCAAGAGAGGCAGTAAAGCGGTTAATCTTTCTCTTTCTGCGTCTGTGATGTTACTTGGAAGACTCATCCCTGCTGGGTGTTTGGTTCGTTTATTGCCGTCTGGGTTGTATTTATTTCTGTCGAGGCAGTAAAGCAGCTTGAGTAAATGGGTAACATTGCACTGGGCATTTCTGGGAGCGCCGCTTTGATTCTGGTAATAGGCGATGCGGAATTTTCTATCTTCCTTCTGTTCTAACTGGGCTAAATACTGCTTGATGAATTTGTAATCACCCCTAGCGTTGACTTTGGAGCGAGAATCTACTGGCGTTGTCGTGTTGGAGGCCAAGGCTATATCCTTAGCCTCGTCTTCCGAGAGTCCGATGTGGATGGTAACTTTTACTCTGGCTTCGGTTAGGTCATATTTGTAATTTTTCGCTTGCTCAAACCCTAATACTGTGTGCCCACCGTTGATAATCCCATCACTACCGCCCTCATTAGCTTCTAAGACTTCTAGCTCCAGTTCAGTTTTGTTCTTGATAAGCTTAACTTTATTGGCTGACAGAACTATTCCACTGTGACGAGAGAAGAATTTTTCGGGTTCGGTTGTCAGGGAGTCGAAGACTTGTCTGTAGGTCGCGCTTTTGCGGTTTGGTTCCCTGATGTTCGGTTCTAGGGGTAGGTCTGTGGGGAACGAGTCTACATGGGCGGTGGCGATGATGCAATTGGGATTGGCTTGAAAATAGTTGTCTATCTTGATGTTCCAAGTCTTGGGCATACTTTATTTGCAAAGGAGGTGGAAATTCTATGTTAACCAAAACCCGTACTTTGATATCGGCTTTCTCGAAATGCTGTGTAGCGTTATACCAATTTAATGTGAAGTTGCACATATCTTGATACCCCTAAGTCCCCCTTAAAAAGCTATCCATTACCCACATCTTTCTTAACATAAAGGTTGACAAAATCGAGGAATTGTATAGTCTCTATAGCAATACCTGAGTTCAACCAAAGTCAGTCAATGGAAGAGTGGATCAAGCAAGAACTAGAAAAAACCGAATTAGGGGATCAAAGAAGAACCAAAAGGTTAATGAAAATAGTCTCAAACTTAAGTGAAAAACCAGAAGTTAGTGTACCGCAAGCTAGTGAAACATGGTCACAAACTTGCATCTACATATAACTTCTGGGATTCACCCTACATCAAACCATCTATGATTAGACAAGGACATCAAATTTGACAGCGACCAGATCGGCGATCGCCAATGCTTCTCTAACCAGGGACAAAGATCCGTCGATGAAGACTTTGATGCTCAATTTTACCCAGTTGACAATATACACAGTTAAATGAACAGGTAGATACCGAACCAATTGGATCAATCCCCAGCGATCGCCCAAATCGCAAAGACTGAACGGGGCCATAAACTGCCTTGAATGGGGTTGATGTGGCAACAATACAATCTAACTGCTGTTGTAATATCTGATTATTCATAAAGTTATACTCTTCCGATGACTGAGAATGATTTGATAAATGGTTTTGCCATCCGAGGATATTGAATCATGGCAGTGTAATCTCCCACCCGAAATTGTAATTTTCTACTTATGTACGCCATGCTCAATCCCATCATGTTCAACCCTTTGGTTTTCCACTGTTGCCAGTGGTCGTGATCGGCACGTAAATCCCAGTTGAGATTCTGTCCTTCATAGCTTCCGGCAGAAACCACCCGTCCCAATACTGCTCGGTTAACCATTTTTAACTCGGCATTGGGTTTGGGGAAAAGGTTAAAGGGTAAAAGGTTAAAGGTTTTTTCTTTCCCCCTTCCCCTTTTCCCCAAAACCCGACAAGTATTGCCACCCGTCCTTCTTGAACGACAAGAACGCCCATCGGGTTTGGATCGTCCCCAAAACCATAAGCGATCGCGGAATTAAAATGAATGTTGGCAAGGACATCGGCTAGCTCAGGTTCTGCGTTCCATTGTTTAGCAAGAGCCTGCATCCATTCGGCTGAAAATAAGTCTGCCAATGTTTTCTCTAACTTAATTTGAAACATTATTCGTAACTGGAAACGGTTTGCCATTCCTGAACTAAGGATGTTGGAACAGATAGCCTAATGGCTTCACTCTTGAGCGTTGGCAATGTTAACGTTAGGGGAATTTCCGCCTGTAACTGTGGTAGCGTCGGTTGAAGGTTGTATTGCCCGACATTGGGTTCAGCTTTGGCGGCTTCGGTAAAGATGTTGCTAGAAACATCAGTTGCGGTTAGGGTTTTACCCAATGAGTTGGTTAAAGTCAGAGGTTGGGAGCGATCAATTTCAACCTCTCCGGGAAATCCCACCAATCGCAACTCAAAACTGGTTTGCCCATTGGGACGAATACGTTTGAACGCTACAGCCTGCCAGCCATTGCCATGCTGATCTTTGAGCGCTTGGCGAGACTGATAGACGATTTGCCCCGGTGCTTCTTCTAGTTGTCGGATGGCTGCACTGGGAAGATTCAGCACTCCCAAACCCAGGAGAACACTTAGTACGAGTGTCCCCAACAACAGCAACCCGGAAAAATTTTTGCGGATACGACATCCCATAATGGTTCCTCTTTAATTACTCATTCTTTCAAATAGACATCTCCAGAAATTAAATATGCGTTACCCAGAACCCTTGTAGAGAAGTAGCACTGCTACGTCTCTACGTTCTTTTTCGGAGATGTCTAATGGTTGCGTAACTGTTGCCGATAAGAACAGAGTGCCAATAACTCAGTATCAATTACTTTTTACTTGAATCAGTTGTGGGCTGGGAGTAATCGGTTCCACCAGAGGCAGACCGATCGCCCGAAAAGCCCAACGCTCAAACCAGGGAATCGTCCAGCCCAGGCGCATTTTCGTCAGAAAATATTTCTCGAATCCTGTTTTCATCCAAGACACCCAGATGCCGTTAAAGGTTAAAGCCCGGTGGCGATGTCCTGTCTCATCTGGGAGGAGTGGATCGGCTAAAAACAGCGCCCCAGTATCGCCAAAATTAGCGAAGCAAACGGCCTGTAGAGTTGGTTTGATCTGACATCCAGAAATAACCCCTAATTCCAGGGCAATATTATGGGCAACAGCCAGCGCCATTTCTTCGGACATCAGTCCCACTTTGGGAGCATCCGTAGGGATGGGGGTTTGCTCTACTGCTTTGAGTTGGGTGATCACCCCTACGGCATAAATGGATTCAAAGTCAGGGTGACGATAGGTAGGCAATACGGGTATAAACCCAGCCCTTTCAACGCGAACAAATGAACTATATGCTCTTTTTGATAATTCAAGTTGTGAATTGCTAGAAAAAAGGCATTTTTTAGCAATTACAACGGTTCAAACTATTGAATTAGATAAATTCATACATGAATTTATTAAAGTTCAGTAATGCAATCATATATTAAGAGATTTAAGAAGCTAAAATCATGATTTTTTACAAAAAATAAATAATAAAATTTCTCTGCTTGTACCATTTTTTACATCAGGTAAGCCAGTATATTTAATCAGTTATGTAGTCGTGATTAACTGCTTTTTTTATGAATTATTGTACTGTTCTAAGAGTCGATTAGTTGAAATATGTCCCTGTTTACTATTATAAATTACTGGTAATTTCGGCTTCTTTTTTCCTCTAGTCGCTTTGACAAACTGTTTGAGATTAACACCCGTTGCCAATTGTTGTAAAAGTTGTGCGATTCTGACTATTGAAACAGTTTTGAATATCTCCCACTCCGAAGCTGGAATTGCAATCATCATTCCTCTATATGTACCTTGAATCTCATCAACTAAATAAAAATCAGATAAACCAGCTTCAATTTTTTCAACTCCATGTACACCCCCTAGAGCGGCTCTTAATGTTGCGAGTATATTGTACGCAACTAACGCCATTGAAAATGAAAATAAAGCTGCTTTTGGATAAGCTAGAGTTTGAATTTCACCGTTGAAATTTTTAGTTACTGTTTGAAATAGGCTTTCTAGAGTCCAACGATTACGATATATTTCAGCTATTTTCGCTGCTGGTACAGCGCTTGGTAAATTGCTGAAAATTGCTATTTCCCATTCTTTATCTCGCGTTGCGACAAATAACTTTACTACAACCCGCCTTAATGTTAAAGCTTTCCCTTCGTAATTTATTTCTACCTTTTGCTCAAATAATTCTCCGGTTTCTGTTGAGCCTAATGGTTTTAATTCCTCTAGTTCTTTAAATCCCATCCCCTTATGTTGTCTGATTACAAAAGATGCTTTCTTCTCTTGAATCGTAAACAAAAACTTTAATGTACAAAAATTCCTGTCTCCACACCATAAATCTTGTGGCAAAACTTTCTTTAATACTGAGTCAAATTCGGAACGTTCTTGTGCATGACCGTCTTCAATGAGAAAAATATCTGTGACTAATTTTGACAATGGTTCGAGTACTACTATCGCTTTCCCCGGTAGTGCAGATGCCGCTAGATTTCGGATTGCTTTTAGTCTGTGGTCTGTTCCTTTCAAACAAGTCCCATCTACTACTTTCATGCAATACCCTGGCAATATATTTGCTTGCTCTCCACCTACTAATTTCACTAATTCAACTAAGTCTTGTGCTGTTTCTCTTATTAATGCTTGACTTACCCCCACCTCAACACCACAAAGCTTGTTATACAATGCTGTTGTACTTACACTTAAATTCGCTGCCCTCGCTTTATAAGCTGCATGAACTGATTTCTGCATTCCACATACCACCAAGCTCATCAAATCTACAAGACTTGAAAATAGCAAATCTTGTTGGTACTGCACCTGAGCATGTCTTCTAAATAACCCATCCATCCGCTCAGATGCAAATATATGTGACATTAATGCTTGTGCCATCACGCTTACTGGACTTTCTTTTACAAATTGCTCAAAGATGGAGGACAGCATTTTTAAGCACCCTGGTACTAATATGCCAAGGATACCTTGAATTCATCTTCATAACCTATATTAGGAGCGGGTTTTAGCCTTGGCTTTAGTAGTTCATTTGTTCGCATTGAAAGGGCTGGGGTATAAACCCCTTGGCATCAGTTAGCCCCGGTACTTCACGCAAAAAGCGTGACCCACGAAACGGCGGCAAGACCATCACAAATTTAGCTGGAATTCTCCGCCCATCAGCCAGATAAACCGCGTCAGGTTCAAAATGGGAAATGGCGGTATTTTCCATTAACTCAATTTCCCGATCCGCCATGAATTTGCGGATTAGCCACCGGGAGTTAGCCATACCGCCGATGCCCAGATGTCCGGCGTAGGGTTCTGAGGTAATGAAGGTAATCGGGACTTGCGATCGCAATCCCTTCTGCTTCAAAACGTGATGGATTAACAAGGCAAATTCATAGGCGGGACCAAAACAACTTGCTCCCGGTGCTGCGCCTACCACAACCGGGCCTGGATCGTCTAAAAATTTCTCCCACGCAACACCTGCCAACACAGCATGGTGCGGATTACAAACCGACTGGGTATAACCATCTTCTGGCCCTAATCCCGGTAGGGCATCCAGCGCCAGTTCTGGCCCCGTGGCAATGACGGCATAATCGTAGTCCAATGTTTGATTGCTCATCGTTATCTGACGAGACTTCGGATCAATGGCGGTGACGGCAGCATGAATAAACTCAATACCATGCTGAGGAACAATCTTGGCTAAATCTAATTGAATGCGATCAAGGAATTTTAACCCCAATCCAACCCAAGGCAACGAAGGAACAAATGTAAACTTTGGTTGATTAGAAATTAGTATAATTTGATGTTTACGCGGCAGTATATGCCTCAGTTCATAAGCAGCAGGCAATCCTCCCAGTCCAGCACCAATGACAACAACACGAGCCATAATAACGACTCCTAAAGGTAATTTCTCAAGTTGAGTTTTTAACCAATGCCTTCTTACTCCCATCTTTATTCAAAAGAGTTTTAGGCGGGGTTTGAATTTAAAATAACACGATTACATTACTATATAGTAATATTGTTGGTAAACTGAAACGTTTCAAAATTTGCCAAGCGATCGCAACTCCTGATTTCATCAGCCTGACTAAGTGGGGTAAGTCAATTAATTATGGTGTTGAATATGTAGCCGATGCTGATAATGCCAATGGTCATTAACTCGACAAATACGGCTAATAATTGTGGTCTTAGCACTTTTTTGAGAATCACCATTTCAGGAAGAGATAGTGCTGTTACCGCCATCGTGAAGGCTAAAACTGTACCCATAGGCATTCCTTTATTTACTAAAGCTTCAGTAATCGGCATTACACCCGCGATGTTTGCATAGAGTGGAACACCCAAAATTACTGCGATCGGCACTGCAAAAGGATTATTCGCACCTGCATATTGAGTAATAAAATCTGTCGGCACATAACCATGAATCCCTGCACCGATCGCAATTCCACCCACTACATAGAGCCACACCGATCGCACAATTTCGCTGGATTGGAATCTTCCTTGCTCAAATCTTTGTCCCCAGGTTAACGCCACTGGTTCTAGATTGTCTTCATCTTCTAGAGGCGTTGCTTGACGAGATTTTTGCAGTTCCCAAACAAATGGTTCCACCCATTTTTCTAATTTCAGAAGTCCGATGATATATCCAGAGGCGATCGCTAAACCCACGCCAAAGCCGATGTAGATCAGCGTCACCTTTAACCCAAACAATCCCCATAGAAGGATAACAGCAACCTCATATCAGATAAGAAAAGGTCACGCCTAAAGGTACACCTGCTTCCAAAAAGCCGATAAACAAAGGAACCGCAGAACAAGAACAGAATGGTGTGACGATTCCTACCATTGCTGCCAAAACATTTCCTGCAAAAGTGCGCTTTCCTTCTAGCAAATAGCGAACACGCTCTGGTTGTGACATACTCCTACACTTCCGCAAGCGGTAAGTGTAGGCTTCCAACAGCCCGATGAAGGGTATGAAGGATTTCCTTCGTGGTACTATCGTCCATAGTTCCAACTATGTCCAGTTTCCCACTACGGCGTTTTATACTAGGGAAAATGCCCAACCCCAGTCTTTTCAAGTTGATTCCGGCATTAATATCACGGTCAACCATCAAAGTATTTCGCTCATCCCAATATTCTCTGATACTGCAATCAGTAAAAATAATTTCATTGCGGTAACTGAGAATCATTGAAGTATATTGTGGGTTCTGTGAAATTGCGTTAGCACCAGCTTTTGCGGCTATGCACTCCAGAATTTCAAAGAATTGCCCAAACGCACCATCAGCCCATGACTTGTTTAGTCCTGACTTAGCAGATTGTCCATTGGGAAGATAGCTTCCATTATCATCCTGTTTTGTTTTGTTACGTCGGGTTAACCCCTTGAGGTTTAAGTCCTCGTAGAAGAAAAACCGCTTTCCACTTCTGACAAGCTTATAGGCTGTTTTGTACTGAAAATCTTTACGACTTCTAGCAATTTTTTGATGCTGTTTAGCTTCACGTTTTGCTAATTTACGCCGAGATTTAGATCCGCGCTTGCGTTTATTTCGTTTAACAGAAATACGGTCTAGCTTGGCTTGATTTTTGCGTAATGGCTTTAAAGATGGAAGTTTTTCACCCTCTGAAGTTGCAAGATAATCATCACCTTGCAACACAGCATCAATCCCCATTGAGTTGTCCCAATCAGGGATAAGCTCGGTGGTTTGATTTGGTACAGATACATCCTCCAATACCATCTGAATGTACCAGCCATCAGCCTTTTTTGTTATGCTGACTTGTTTTAGGTTAAATCCGTCAGGTATAGGTCGGTGCATCCGAACCTTAAACATCCCCAATTTGGGCAAACGAATATATAGCCAGTTTGTGCGAATTAACTTTATCCATTCATTATTAGCAGTCGCAAACGTCATAGTTTTAAAACTTGCCTCGGTTTTGAAGCGTGGTTTTCCAGAACGTTTACCACTAGAATCCCCAACAACAAAACGCTCGAAAGCTTTATCAACTCGCTTACAAACGTCCTGTAGAACAGTTGAATCTACACCTTTGAAATCAAGTAATTCTCCCGACCATTGAACAATATTCAAGTCTTTTTTGATGACTGGTAACTGAAGCTTTTGACTGTAATAGTTAGGTCGGTCTAGTAGCTCAGGTAGCCTGGTTACAAAAATTGGACAACTATTTACAGCATGGCGGTTATTTTCCCACCAAGAGAATCGTTCACCCAATTGGCGGTTATACCAGTACCGACTAATTCTCAACCATTCGTTAAGAACTAGTTTCTGATTTGATTCCGGCTCTAGTCGGTACTGGTAGGTTACTCTCATCCTATTAGCTAAATGGGTGTTATCATTTAAGCCTACACCAATCATACCATAATGTTATTCATTCTTGATGAAAAATGATTTTGTATCGAAAGGTCGGTCAGTCAGTGACTTAAAAGTTCACTTAGTTCTGACCACCAAATATAGACGCAAAGCATTTACTCTCTTAATGCTGAAGCGATTAGAAGATATCTTGGTTGACCTACTTGAAAAGTGGGATTGCAAACTAGTAGAGTTCAATGGTGAAGAGGATCATGTACATCTACTATTTCAATACCACCCAGATTTACAGCTTAGTAAATTGGTAAATAACGTCAAATCAGTAACTTCACGCAAATTACGTCAAGAGTATGCCGAGCATCTAGAAAAGTTTTTCTGGAAAGATGCATTTTGGAATGGATCTTATTTTGTAGCTAGTTGCGGTGGAGTGACAATTTCAAAACTTAAAGAATATATTGAGAATCAAAATTCACCGGAAGAGTAAGAATTAGTTCGTTTCCTCCATGTTCCCTTCCTTGGTGTTACACACATCAGTCAGGGAACTGTCGTCACCTCACTCGCAATTCATCCCACGCTCCTAAGAGTGAGACGTGGGCCTTCTTGCTGCTTAAGCTAAAAAGCTTTGAAATGTCCCAACAATGAAGCTAATTACAATCAGTAATGTTAAGACTTTTGGCACATCATAAAGGTAAGGATTCAGGTCTAAACGAGAGGAATTAAAGAAGGGGTCTGCACAGAAGAGTTAACCATCGCTTTGATAGCTTGGTCAAAAAAGTCAATAACAGAGCGTCCTTGACGGCGACAAGTTTGTATAACAGTCAATAAATTAGCAGTATCTTGGAATCGCTTCAGAGAACGAGAACCACCACTGACTTTTCGTTTTGTGACTGCTAAACGTAATGTTCGTTCAGCTAAATTATTATCAGGCGGGATGTCCGGGTGGTCTAAAAAATACCACCATTGATGAGCTTTATTACGTAAGGAGCGTAAAAGTTTACCTGCTTCTCCTCCAGCTTTATCAATCCATGAATGAATGGAAGATTCAACTTTTAGTTTGAACTCGGATGCCCAACTCCAGAACTCATCAATGTTTTTAGTTTGTTGGAAGAGAGCATAGTTTTTAAAACCTTCATCTATCAGGCTGACAAATGCTGACCCAATCTCTTTGTTATTCAAGCCAGGAATCTTGATTAGTTTCTTGAAGTGACGGCGTAAATGTGCTTGACATTTCTGTTGAGCAATGACCTTATAACCATTGTAGGCACTAAAGTCATCAGAACTGAGTACACCCTCATAGCTTGAGCCTAGAATAGATTCTAATTCAGCACGAGAACGAGTATCAGCCGCATGAAATAAAGCGAAGTCGGTATTGGCAAAAATCCATAACCATTCTTTTACACCTTTGACTAACCAAGGTGTTTCATCCACATGGATATTTGGCTGGGTAAGTTTAATCCATTCTTTGAGACTATCAATACTTTGAGCTACTGCACCATCTATTCGTTCATTCGTGGCTACTAATGTTCCCACGCCAATTTCTATTTGTCCTAGTTCCCACAACAATTCTTGTTGTTTTTCGTATGGTAAATGCCCGTAATTATTTATCCATCCCAAGAAAGCTTGCAGTCTGATTCCTATATCTTGTCCCGGTACTATTTCTGGCGACCAGTCTGCTGTTTGTGTTGACCCACACTCGCTACAAATACAGGTATGTCTTTGATATTCTACGATTTCGATGGGTCTTTCTACCAACTGTGCTACTTGCTGGGTTTCTATTTTTATTGGTTTGTTACTGAATTCCTTTTGACCACAACAAAAACACACTTGCGGTCTTAATATCTCAAACCTATCTACTCTCCCAAAACCCTTTCTCGTTTTTCCCGGATGTCCTGGCTGTCCTCCTGGTTTCCGTTTTGGCCTTTCACTCTCCTCTGGTTCATCTTCAAGTTTTTTCTCGGTTTTTTTGAGGATGTCTGCCGACGGTGGTTTTGATGATATTGTGCTGTCTAAGTCTCTACTAACTTTGAGTTTCTCTATTACAGATTCTAGTTCTATTACTCTGGATTTTAGCTGTTCTATAGCTTTTGCCTGCTCCATAAGCATCTCTACCAGTTGCTCTTTCTCCAACTGTTTTAGGGTTTCAATGTCTAGTTTTAGTGGCAGGTCTTTTTCCATAATTGCTATATTCTGCTTCCCCTACCACACTTGTCAATACCCCAGCACCTGAATCCTTACCTCAATACAGATATTTACATATACATCTTTAGTTTCCACATGGAATAGTCCAGCATTTATGATTAAAAAATCACCTGTTAGCATTGAACAGTAAGTTAAAGATTCAAACCATTGTGATTTGTACTTCATTTTAAAATAACTATCGCCTAAATTCTTTTTGAACTTAGATGACTTTTCCTGTGATTTTGGTTCCCAGATGCTGCAAAGGCGATCGCCTACACAGGAAATCCCCAAGGTGTACCTTTACTTCGTTTAAGAACCCGCATAGGCGAATCAAGCACCACAGGTGATTTCGGAGTGCTTCAGCGCTTTGTTACAACTAGCTCCGACTGATTCAGTTGCAATAGTTGCTAGTTTTCTTTTTGACCCAAAGGAGCAAATCTGTGAGTTAGCAGCATTGACGTTGGGTGAATCACGATTAGAGGAAGCATTTGATCTTCTCAGAAATTGCTGGCAGCAAACAAGAAATGTAGAACTTCGTGGCACATTGTTATTAGCAATAGGGATGTTACGACAAGATAAAGCAATAGATTACCTGATTTCAATAGTGGCTCAAGGAAAAGATATTGATGCAAAAGATGCGATTGCAGCGTTGGCTATTTATCGAGAAGACCGTGAACTGTGGCAGCGAGTTGATCAAGCTAGTAAACAAAGAGCCAATCAATAGGGAGTTCAAAAGCATTGAGGATGTAGGGGAACTGCGAAATTCTTAGCTGATAGCAACTACTTATCTCATATTCGGGAGCTTTGGGACGAAAGCTTGTCAAGATTCCTCGAATAGGCAATAGTCTTTATGTAACCGATAAGCGATTTGATAGGTTTGTCCAAGCGATCGAATTGTGGGAGAATAGGCTGCTAGATACTAAGTAGCAGTCAACTAATACATAATAAGCAAGTATGTAACTCAAAACTATAGTCTATGGGTGTACAAGCCTTTCTAGACTAATTTTAATTTGAGTAAAGTTAAGCACTAGAACCACTACCGTTGATTAAAAAGACAGCTAAATTTGAAAAGATGCAACTAGAAGAAATTTTATCGGAATTAGAAAACAATACCGGGAAGTTCCCCCGTTTAGCTTTGGAAAGAGCTATCGAAGAAAAGTTGGCGATAACCCCTATATTATTGACAACTTTAGAAAACTTCAGCAATAACCCGTCAGAGTTATTGGATAAAAATGATTATATCTTACATATTTATGCCTTGTATCTATTAGCACAATTTAGGGAAACATTAGCCTATCCTCTGATTGTCAAGTCTTTTTCGGCTCCAGGGGACATCTCAATGGATGTAACCGGAGATATAGTAACTGAGGATTTAGGAAGAATATTTGCTTCTGTCAGTGATGGAAATATTGAACCACTAAAACAACTAATATCAAATAAAAAAATCAATGAATATGTCAGAAGTGCAGCATTAGAAGCTTTACTAGTTTTAGTTGCTGAAGAAGTTATTTCTAGAGAAAAAGTAATAGAGTATTATGCAGAATTGTTTTCCAATCGAGGTGACAAAGAATATGATTATACTTGGACTAAGCTAGTTATTAATAGTATGGAGCTTTGTGCGAGCGAACTGAAGTCAGAAATTGATAATGCCTTTGAAGAAAATTTAGTGGAAGAGTTTTTTATTGGGCAAGAGGATGTAAATGATTGTTTTGAGTTGGGAACAGAAGTAGCTTTAAATAAACTGCGCCAGAATCGACGTTATTCTTTAATTGAAGATGTGATATCAGAAATGGAAGGTTGGGCTTGTTTCCAGCCAGAAAAACTAAAAAAACTGGATAACAGGTTAATTAGCCCAGAAGGATTTACTTTATCGACACCAAAAAAATCCCAAACTCAAGCTAAAAACAAGAAAAAGATGCAATCACAATCTCGCCGAAAAAATCGCTCACCCAAAAAATGAGTATTCAAAGACCCCACCTTTGTCTAGTAAGGGTTTTAGGAAAAACGCTGCTCAAAGATAAGTATTGAGTTAATAGATTGAATGCCGATAAAATACGAGAATAGAAAAGGACAGACATATTATCTTTATCAAGGCATAACGAAAACTGGTAAGCCTAAGTACTTCTTTTCCATGAAAAGTGAAGGACATTTGGTTGAAACTATGCCTGATGGCTATGAAATTTATGAAAATCCTAACGCTCAGGTTTTTCTGAGAAAGGTTCAGCCGAAAATTATTACCGATGAAGAAAGGGCAAATGTAGAAGAAGGAATAAAGAAATTTTCTAGCTTACAAGATTACCAAATAGATATAAAACAGGAAATCATTACTATATATACAGCAGACCAAGACGTTAATCTGTTGTCCGAACTATTAAATTTTTCTGGAAGAAATGAGATGAGAGAAGGGAAAACTAAACTCAGGCTTTCTATTTCATATTCACCGATGCTTCGTTTCGTATTGATTGATCGGGCGCAACGGACATTTCTGACTCAAAGATATTGTTTTTTAGGAAGAATTGATGACTGGATTGAAATCGGCAAGCAAGGTAATCTTCAGGGACTAGTAGAAAATTATGTGAAACATTTGGGACAAGAGTCATTCTTTGAACTGCATTGATCTTAGTTTTTGGCTCAATCAACTAGAGGCATTGGCAAAATGGAGTTGTTTTTGGCTGACCCTTGTCTAATAAGTGATCTAGAGTCTGAATATGGTAAAAGGAGAACAGCTAAAACCGATAATCTCAGATGACATAGCCGAAAATAAATCTTAAGGAACTCAAGCGATATCTGAAGGATGACTCTCAATAAGAATTGATTTCAGAAAATAGCGAGCTATTTTTGGCATTTGTTAGTTTTGCAAGATATCTACTAAGCAATAAAAAACGACCCTGCAACGCTGAGTAGAAAATAAATGCTTGGTAAAGAATGAGACTTGTCCCGATTAATAGCGAATGCAAATATAGACAGCCTATTGATTTTTATGCAAGCAAATCGCAGTTGTGTTATTATCCAGATGAATCTCGGTTCTAGTGGGGAACAGCCACTAGAGGAAACGGGGAAAGTCCGGTGTAAATCCGGCGCTGTCCCGCAGCTGTAAACAAGGGTTGCCTTGTGAGTCAGAATGCCCGCCGAAGTTGACTTGTAAATTTTGTACATCTGCGAGGCACAGATAAGTATTTTTATGAAGGTTTATACAACTAATCAGCTTTACGTTCTCATAGTGCCACATATCAAGACGCTACAGATTACGACTTTCTATGAGAAGGTAAGGGGTTAATTTTCGGTACAAATTGTGTCTTGAGATCCAGCGATCGCTGTAATCTACTCCAGACGAGAGTATCGTTTGTAAATAGTCATTGCGACAAAAAACGCTGTATTAACTAATAGGTGGAAGTTGTTTAAAACAGGTAGAAAATGGCGTGTATGACGTACATAGTCATGTTTGACCACTGAACAAATACTTTCCCAATCTCGCATATAAATTGCTAAGTTACTAAATGAATACTCCAGTTAATTATCATGGCGAAATTCTATCTTCACCGAACTGGGAAGATTCCTACTGCTATTCACCCCTTTGTTAAACAAACGGCTCTTCCTCAAGGCAAACACAAGCCCAGTCTACTGCAAGGGAAAATTATTCAAGATGTTCAAAACATTGCAATATCGATGTATCGGATGATTTATATTGCGATTGCCGACCGTGGGCAGTTACGACATCACTCCTCTGATTCAGGACGAGCAGCAATGAGTAAACCGTTGGATCGACTCAAATAGGTGTACAAGACCGTTCAAAAAAATGCCAAATTTGTTATATTCTGTAATTGTTTTTTTTCTGCTATTAGTAATTGGAATTGCGGCTTATTTCCTAACTGCCCGCAAGTATCAATCCTCATCCACAGTTGCCAATTCCTACGATCAATGGACTCTTGATGGCATCCTAGAGTTTTATTGGGGAGAACACATTCACCTTGGTCACTACGGTTCACCGCCACGACGAAAAGATTTTCTGGCTGCTAAATCTGACTTTGTACATGAAATGGTTAAATGGGGTGGAATAGAAAAATTACCCCCTGGTGCTACCGTCTTAGATGTTGGCTGTGGTATTGGCGGCAGCAGTCGGATTTTAGCGCGAGATTATGGGTTTGCTGTCACAGGGATTACCATCAGTCCTATTCAGGTGAAACGCGCCCAGGAATTAACACCCTTTGGGCTAAATGCCCAGTTTGCGGTTGATGATGCAATGGCATTGTCGTTTCCAGATGCCAGTTTTGATGTGGTCTGGTCAATCGAAGCAGGCCCCCACATGCCAGATAAAACCATTTTTGCTAGAGAATTAATGCGGGTGCTAAAGCCTGGTGGAGTGTTGGTTGTAGCTGACTGGAATCAGAGGGATGACCGCCAAAAGCCGCTAAATTTTTGGGAGAAACGAGTAATGCAGCAACTCCTCGATCAGTGGTCTCATCCAGCTTTTTCCAGTATTGAAGGCTTTTCCGAGCTTTTAGCAGGAACAGAATTGGTTGAAGGGGAGGTAATTACGGCAGACTGGACGCAAGAAACCCTTCCTTCTTGGTTCGATTCAATTTGGCAAGGAGTGGCTCGACCAGAGGGATTAGTGCGTTTTGGGCTGTCTGGTTTCATCAAGTCTGTGCGCGAGGTACCGACGCTTTTACTGATGCGTTTGGCGTTTGGTACAGGATTGTGTCGATTTGGAATGTTCCGGGCTGTACGGGCAAATGGAAGCACAGAATTCATGGACAGAAACTTTGCTAACCAAAATCCCTCAAGCTTGGTTAGGTAGCGATCGCAGCTATTTATGAATATTTGGATTTTAAATAAGTTTGGGGGGTTAAATCCCCTAGTTCTAGAGGCAGAACACAATTGAAGCCTAGCTAAATCCCCGTCACAAAATGTAATTATGAATTATGAATTATCGAATTAAGGGATTTGTAGCAGTTCCAAACAAAGCTATCCGTCCGGTATTACAGGGGGTTGGTAATCGATTTAACTACTTTTATGACCATCTTTGGCAACCCCAGGAACCCCGTCAAACGCGATTAGTATTGATTGGACGAGAGCTTGAGCAGGTTCGCATTGAATCATTGGTGTTGGGGGAGGAAGTCAATGCGACCATCCAATAGTGTTTGGCAAGGAAATTTTGGCTACTGGCAAAATAGTTTTATTCATAATAATCTGCTGGTCATTGGTTACACAGCATGGAAAGGATTTCAGTCCTTTGGACGGGGAGTTGTCTTATGTGATGTAGATACTCAAGTTACTCAGTCAACAATTACAAACTTTGATACAGTTCCCTTCACCCTCCAGTTTCTCCCCTGCGATCTAATTGGGCTTTACTTGGGATCACAATCACTTAACTCATCTATAATCTCATCAATTTTTCCAGCAGTCGCAACATACAATCCCCATCAAGATATTCTTCTGGTGCTAAAGGTTGAACCTCAGATTGAGGTTAATTTTTTACACCAACTAAAAATTACTCCACCCGATTGCTACGAACAAGTTTGCAAGCGTTGGTCAGAATTTCAACCAAGCTTAATGCCCTAATAGTTACTTTATTCCTCAATGCTCAAACCACAATCAAGCAAGATTCCGAAACCTACTCGTTACCAAAATGCGGCGATAGATTATTACATGGGACTCACAAATTCCGACTATCTCCATTATGGGTATTGGGAGCCACTACCTACTCATGGTGAAGAATTAACTCTAACTCGTCTGCGTGTGGCGCAAGAAAGCTATGCAGCCAAACTTTTCAGTTTTATCCCAGAGGGGACAAAAACTGTGCTTGACGTAGGCTGTGGCATTGGTGGTAATGCGGCATATTTGTGTGATCGTGGTTTCAGTGTTGAGGGATTAGCACCCGATGCACTTCAGCAAGAGAGATTTATTCAAAATACCAACGGTAAAGTACCTTTTTACTTAACGAGATTTGAAGATTTTCACTCATCAAACTCCTACGATTTAGTTCTGTTGAGTGAAAGCAGTCAATATATTGCTGTTGACAATTTGGCTCAGGGTGCGGCTTGTTTATTGAGTAATGGTGGCTACCTGCTGGTTGCCGATATGATGCGTTCTAATGCGGAATACAGAGAAGGTATTTTTTCTAATTGTCATATTGCCACTGAACTCCAAGCGACTTTAGTGCAGGCTGGATTCAAGTTAATCAAAACTGAAGACATTTCAACCCATATTGCGCCAACGATTGACTTGTGTGTTGATAACTTTCGTACTTTTGGGCTGACAACGGTTAAATATATTGCTGATGTTGTGGCGATCGCTGTTCCTCCATTACATACACTCGGTCGTTGGGCATTTAAGCGCTGGCTGGAAAAGTTGGTTGTCGAGGGGTTAGCAGCACGCGCAATTTTTGAAAGCCATTTATGTTATTCCATCCAACTCTGGCAGCTATCAAGATGACCCCAGAAATAAACTTTCAGGACATAGAGCTTGTACACCTCGAAGAATGGTGATGGTTTGGAGTTCTGCATTAAGCCTTGTGCCAGACAGAATCTTTTGTCCAGAGTTTTTGGCTGTTGAAATTAGGAAAATTAATTCAGCGATTTGATTTATACTTTTAGATTCGTCTAAATATCAAAAAAAGTTTTGTTGTATGTCCAGCCTGAGTCCAGACATGGTTCGTATCTATTTGCAAGAGATTGGTCGTTACCCAATGCTAACCGCAGACCAAGAAATTGCTTATGGGAGGCAGGTACAGCAAATCATGGCAATTGAGCAAAGAAAAAATGAACTCACCCAACAACTAGATCGTGAGCCAACAATGGTCGAATTAGCTGTTGATGTTGACAAAAGTGAATTGGAAATAGCTCAAATACAAAATCTTGGGCAACGAGCCAAACAAAAAATGGTGACAGCAAACTTGCGTCTGGTGGTTTCGATTGCCAAAAAATATACTAATCGCAATCTGGAATTCTTAGATTTACTGCAAGAAGGGGCAATAGGTTTACAAAGGGGTGTAGAAAAATTTGACCCCAATCGCGGCTATAAGCTTTCCACCTATGTATACTGGTGGATTACGCAATCAATCACACGAGCAATCGCAGAGAAATCTCGTACTGTACGCTTACCAATTCATATCACCGAACAACTGAACAAAATTAAGAAAATACAGCGAGAATTATTTCAGACACTGGGTCGTCCAGCCAGTGTTGTAGAAATTGCTGAAACTTTAGACTTACAACCAAGCCAGATTAGGGATTTTCTCAGCAGATCGAAGCAGCCAATTTCTCTAGATGTAAAGATTGGAGATAACCAAGACACAGAACTTAGCCAACTTTTACCAGATGAGGGCATATCTCCAGACGAACACATCACCAAAGAGCTTTTGCGCCAAGACATTAATAGTTTATTAGAATCACTCAAACCGACGCAGCGTGAAGTATTAATTTTGCGTTTTGGGTTAGAGAACGATCAAGAACTAACTTTAGCTCAGATTGGAGAGAAATTGAATGTCAGTAGAGAACGAGTTCGCCAAATTCAGCAGCAAGCAATCACTGTTCTACGTCGTCAAAAAACTGAAATTAAACAGTATTTAGTTTCGTGAGAAGTATTTATTGATGATGTTTTTGGGACTAATTAGTGAAAAAGAAAGGCTGAAATAGGGTTACAGGTTTGGGTGTAGGGAAAGACAGAAAGTCTTACTACACCCCACATCTTTTGATTTTTTCAGATCCTGTGAAAAGTCAGATTAAACAAGAGGCTCAATATTTTTGAAAGGTTCAATTAAATATCTACGTCCACCACCTCTATAAGGTACAGGGTTACTGGGAGTATTAGATTTGGTAATCTCTGAAAATAACTGTTGTGTTTTATAAGTAGGATATAGGGTCTGAGATAATTTATTTATCTGTATTTGGAAATTAAGACTTAGCAAATTGAATAGGAAAGTCCAAACTAAAATATAGGATGTAAAAGGCATAGTTAATAGCTCCATTTTATCTCTATTAACTAATACTTAGTATTTTTAAATTATCCGGTAAATATAATGGTAGAAATATTTTATTTTGGATTTTAATATCGCAATAAAACTTTGTTTGAATACAACTATTATATAAATCTTCGACAAAAAGACTAATGAAAAAAGTCATGAATTCGACCATGACTTTTGGCACAAATAAATGACCGATTTAGCCAGTTACTAGCGATTGATGAACTCTGAACAATTCTCACCATCCGATCCAACATGGATATATGCCACAGACTAATAAATTGCCGCCGTACTCAACCCTTTGATAGTTAGAGCAACCGACGATGCAGGCTGCTGGTCTAAAAACTTGTTCGTCAAACTCGAAATCGAAACCGAAATCCTCCGAGTAGTATGTATGAATCGTGCTAGATGTCACCTCAGTAGGAGGTAGAATCGTTAGGATCTTAGCAATCTGTTCCTCTCCATTCCATCTACCCGAAATACCTATTGAGCCAAAATGACTATTAAATCCAGTACCGCAAGAAAAATTAAGGAAAATCCCGCGAGGTCTTATGAACTTAAGCATTCAACAGATTGTGCCGGAGGACGTTGCATTAATGGAAGCTCTATTAGCGACCTTTGGCGAGGCATTCGATCAGGTGGAAACTTATGGGAATCCGCCTAGTACAGACTACCTGCGGCAACTGCTTGATAGTGACTACTTTATTGCGATCGCCGCATTGAAAGAAGGTGAGGTCGTTGGCGGTCTTACTGCCTACGAGCTTAAAAAATTCGAGCAGGAGCGCAGCGAGATTTACATCTACGATCTAGCTGTTGCCGCCGCACACCGACGGCAGGGGATTGCAACGGCATTAATTCAGAAGCTGAAGGAAGTAGCAGCAGCTTATGGAGCTTATGTCATTTTTGTCCAGGCAGATATTGGTGACGATCCAGCCATTAAACTTTATACAAAGCTGGGCGATCGTGAAGACGTGTTGCATTTTGATATACCAGTTAATAGCGGCAATGACAATGCCTAATGCTTATCTGGTTGGTTCATGATTGAGATTTGTAGTGAGCGATTGTCAGCCTTAGCGTCAGCCGAGATTCAGGGCTTGGAGTTTAATGGCTTAGTGGTATTTGAAGATTTGTTGATGGCACTGGGCAAAGCAAATGTATCGATAGTGAAAGAGAGCGACCTAACTCTTGAAAATTTGCGGTTACTAGATAAAGTTTGGACGGGAGAAAATATGCGAGTGTTTGAATTAATTGACATCTTGGAAAAAGATGGCGAACGAGATTTTTAACCCTCTTTTGTCAGTTTGGGATAACCCAATCGCTGAAAGCCTTTCGGGGCTTTATTTTCCACTTTAAAGCTAGAAATTTTAGTTAGTGTTAGAAAATAAAAGCTCAAAGCTTGATTAAATCAAAATTTCAGAATCTCGCTGAGATTATTGTTTTTCGAGAGTGACAAAACAGGGTTAATCAAAATGCGCTCGCTACGGCAATTGTTGACTCCTGGATGCTGAATTCTTACAAATTAACTAACCTTTCTTATTCTGCTCCTGCCATAAAAGCTGAGATTGATACTTCTGAAGTATCTTTAAAATCTCTTGGCGTTGTGGATGCCCTTCAAGAGATTTTTCAATGGCAGCAAATTCGTCTAATACAATCACTCCTGGCTGTAGCTTAGGATTGTTTACGTCTGGGTCTATAGAGTTCATAATTTTTATCATTGGAGGGTGTTTGCTTTAGTAGGTTTTATGACCATATTCTAATATTTCGTATTCACTTATTTTCGCTCCAAACAACAAAACAAGTACCTAAAACTACGCTCAATCCTACTATAAATCCTGAAGGACGACCTCCAGTTAGCAAGAGTATGACTAAAAAGCCAAGTTCGACAGTGGCTATTTGTTTGAGCAGAGGAGCCAGTTTTATTTTCATCTTTTCATCTGATAAATTTTCATCCAACGCAAGGGCAAGAGCCAGTATCAAGAATTGAATTAGGTGAACAGCAAATCAATAATTTAATCATGCCAACCTCTACTAATAAGTCCTAACCTTATTAAAACGTTAAATCTCAAATTTTAAACATTAATTTTGATTGCTATTCCAGCCGTCGAATTTGTACTTAAGATGTGAATTCTGAAGCAATCTTTCGATTCCCAAACGGATTAGCTCTGGTGGAACTCCGTCTAATTTCAACTCGCTTTGGATAAACTCATCAATGGAATTGGCTTTCGTCTTCTCTAAGAGCGCCAACATCTGTTGAGCTTGGGTTGTTGATGTGCAAGACTCCTTAGTTTCAGCTTGAGAGGTTTGCTTATTACTTGGTGCAGAGTCAATAAAGTTTTTGGTATCCCGGTCATAACCAGAGAAATTGTTTAACAGAGGCATTGGTATCCATTCATTGATGCCGCCGTAATAAACTGCTCGACCAACTGGTGATTGTGCAGCAATCTCCATTACTTGGGTTGAGGTAATCTTGCGATCGCTGGGGATGAGTTGAGTGGCGATCATGGCGTTGTAAGCTGGGACGTTATCAGGATGAACTAACGCCACAGAGGTTAACTGCGATCGCAGTCCGCCAGAAATGCCCAAGTCATCAGTGTGAGGATTTTGCACGACAATCCAGAAATGCCAACCGGAACTATCACCGCAAGAACAGTAAGAGATGATTTTATCTTTGAGCCAACCAATCTCACCCTTGGTATTTTTAAATTTGGAACAGACAGCCGTTCCTTCATCCAAAATAATCAGCTTGGAGCCAGAGATATTTTGAAATTCGGTAAAGCATTCTTTGACCCATTTAACGGCTTCGACCGGGGACATTTCTAGGATTTTAGCCCGTTTAAAAGTATCAACACGACCTTTGAAATAACCGGTTTCTTTCTCGTCACCTTTTGGGTCAATATAAAAGATGTGTATGCCAGGATGCAGTCGCTTGATAGCGTCGATTGCATTGCTAATGGTGATACCCTTGCCAGAACCAGGGACACCAACCCAAAGCATATTGGTAACTTTTTTAGCAATGTGGGCGATTAGGTCATACTGCACTTGGGGTTTAGTGGTGTAGGTAGAGATTTCGGTATTGACTGAAGGGGAAGAAGCAGGAGGCATGGGAGCAGGGGGCATGGAAGCAGGGGGCATGGAAGAAATTTCCCCGAAGCTCCCAGCTTCTTGCCCCGTTTCCTCTTCAAATCTTGCTCCCACACCAGGAATCGGTAATTGAGCAAATCGAGCTTGTGGGATACCAAGATTTTGCGGTTGTATCGCCTCTTGAATAACTGTTACTTGTTGGTAGTTAACTCGTGGGTCAATTGTCACTTGCGCTAAATGCCCGGACAATTGCTCACGGGTAGGAAACTGCCCACGTAGCTGAATAAACCAATCAAGTAACCAACGGTAAGCGTAAAATCTTTTTCCTGGCTCAACGGCGCTCAAGTATTCACACACCACATGAGATGATTGCTTGAGCATGGCAAACTCATACTTAGACATTGGCTCCAGATGCAGCATCAAGTCAGCCAGTTCATTTTTCAGGGCAAAGTATTCATCCCTGGCAACACTATCTCCCATTGCCGAGAGGAATTCAAAAAAGCCACCACGTATAAAAGGAATTGGTGCAAATTGATGGGTATCGTTTAAGTCCTGAACAATTGACCATAAATAACCAACACCAGCTACGACTGCACCAATGGGAGCAAGTGGAGAAGTGGCATAACAAACAGCACCAGTCGCCGCCGTCGCTAAAGTAATGAACTTCGCCAGATTCATACCGTTACGTTCGTCCCTGGCGCGGACTAATAACTGATCTTGACGCTCTTGTAACCAAGAGGCGGTATTCCCAGCTTCCAAATACTCAATGCTGGGGTAGTCGCTACGGAGGAGCGCCGTTTCTTTTGTACCGAGCATTGGCATTTGTTGCTGCATGTGAATTCCTCTTACTTAGTTATTTTCCAAATGTTGTAACCAATCTCGCCTGCCATCATTGAGGCTACATTGTAAGCAAAACAAGCCAGGATTAAACCTGGATTAGTGTAGCGGAAGGGATTACGACCAACGAAAGTAGTAGTCAGATCCAAAACCCAGAAAAATAGTGCGATCGCTCCCCCTGTATGACGTTCTTTCATGCCAGCAGCTTTGTAATCGCCCCACAATGCCACTGTCAGGTCGATATTCCCATTTGGTTTACTGCTGAGTGTGTATTGTTTTGATTCCTCAAACTCGTTCTTGGCCTGTTGTGGGTCTTTACCACGCAATGTCCGAGCTTCCATCACTTGGACAAGTGCAGAGATACCAAAGCTAATCCAAAACAAGGGATTAATTAGGAGTTGTAACCAACCAAACCAACCAATCCATTCTGTTTCAAACCAGGGAAAAATCGGTTTTCCCTGAAATAAAACCTGCCAGATGCTATCAGTAGAAAGGAGTGTGCCAATCCAGAAACCAATTGCACCAACCAGCTTGTATCCGGGTGTGCCTGGGGTAACGAATTGGGCAATGATATGTGAGATAAAGATGACTGGCAGTGAGATTAATGCCACAATCCACCGAGCTAATAACTCTAGGTAGTCACTCCCTCCTTTTTTTGGCTCTCCTTGTGGTGATGATTCTGGTTTTGGTTGTGAATTAGATTTGTTTGGAGTGAGATATTTCATAGGTCGAACAATTGTAGATTGCCGATTGTAGATTGCCGATTGTAGATAAGAGAATTGACTGTACTTACAAGAGATGCAGCTTCTCTGATTTGAGATTTATTCCGCCCACTTTCCTGCTGGGCTTGTACCAAAAACATTCAATCTCCAATCTGCGATCTTCAATCTCCAATCTTCTTGGTCAATCACGAGAATCTTGGTACAGTGGCGAATTCTTACAAGCATTTTTGAATCGATATTTCCATTTCCATTGCCTCTGTTCAATTCGCCCAATACATAAACCAGTTGAGTCATACACAAAAACTGTTTCATCTTCTAAATAACCTGTAGTCTCAGGTCTAGGGTTACGTTTTTTCGAGTCTAAATAGTTCCTAATTCGTAACTTACTGAATGAGGGCGTAACTCCAAGAGAATTAATTTTGTCGGCGGTTTCTGCCCTTTGCTCGGCTTTAATGCGTTCAAGTTCTTCTGACTCTCGAATCGTGATGCCACTGTTGTAAGTCTTAAATTGGGCTGGCAGTTGCGATAACCAAGGACTTGCGATTAACCCCATGCCCAATAATCCCAACATCGCTTGCTTCTGGTATTTCATTGTTGAAGCCCGTCGATATTTTGTGTTGTTTGGGGTGGCGGTGCATTAGCAACACGAACATAAACAGATAGCCCAATACAAACTAGAAAAAAAAAGACTGAGAATCCGAAAAGATTCTCCTTGAAGAACTTGCACCATTTTAAGTTGGAGACTGGAGTTGTTTGCTCAACAAAGAGCGTGTCAAATTTTTCAGATCCTGAATCGTCGCAGGTTGTGTAGACTTTTTTTCTGGTGTTGGGACTCCTAATTCGTCTAAAAATGCTTTCGGGTCAAAACCAGGGGTAGCAGTATTAGTGAGTTTTTGAACCTCTTGTTTAACCTCATCCCCAGCCTTTAACCCGTACTCTTGGGTAATTTGTTGCCTGATTTCGGGATTCTTGGCCAACTGATAAATAAACGCTATTTCATCAAAACCTTGCTCTGTGCGTCGCTGTAATGAACGAGCATCAAGTTCACTCGTGATTTCATCGAACAATCCTTGCTCAAACTCATGAACTGCCAGCGCTTGAGCAACAGTCTTGCCTGCCACAATGTCCAAGAATGCTTTAAAAGTTTCCCGACTGACTCCAACAAATTGTAATTGTTCAGTGGCCATGTCTATTGCATGAGTCTGTATATTCGCCAAATTGCTGCTACCTCCTAACAGCTTCGATTTGTCGAGGGTTGCTTGCGCTAGATTGAACAACTTTTCTAAGCGATCGCTAATATCCACAGGAAATTCTTGGGCGTTTGGATCAACAGCTGGATCTGACTGAGCCAGTTGTTCTAACCCAGCAATGATTTGCTCTGGCTTGTAGTTAGCACTCAATAATTCAAATAATTCTGCACGAGTAAATATGCTATCCGACATGATGTGTTTCTCCTAAACTGTGTGATGTAAATCCTAATTGCTCTTGTTCAAACTGGGCACGGGTGTACTCGACTTTATTTGCTTCAACAATTGCTTCGACAAGAGCCTTTTTGTCAATCCCTTGAGTGATATCTCCAAACAATTCACCAATCTTTGCTATCACCCACACTTGATAAGATGTGATCGGTGCAGCACGGAGATTTTTCTCTTGGGCTAATGCCTGTATCCTTAAAAGTATTAATCTATACTCTGGAATCAAAGAAGCGACTTTTGCCCATCGTTCCAATGTCCGGGGACAAATACCTAAAATTTTTACCGCTTTCGCTTTTGACATTGGTAAAACTAAGGGATTTACCCCTGATTGGCTTTGTTTTTGATTAAAAAGTTGTTTTCTCCATCCTGATTCCATGAACTTAGTCAAATCCGTATCAATAGCCTCAAAAAGATAGTCAATATCCGTAGCATCTAAGTGTCAATATGGATATCAATATGGATGTCCATATTGATATCAATGATCAGCGTCTATTGACTGTCTATTGACCTTGCTCTTTTATAATAAAAAACCGCGCCAAGCGGTTCAAGCTACTAAGTTGACAACTTTGTTGATAACTTAGTTGATAACTTAGTTGATAACTTAGAAATTTTCAGTAGGATATTTACCAAGCTCCTTCGGGGCGAAAACTCTTACCTTCTTTCAACCATTTATTATGATGTATTGCGGCTAAAGCTTTTACTCTCGAAGATGGTTGACGATGAGTTCTAGACGATTTTTTGCAGGCATAAGCTGTCATTGTTCTGGCTCTAATATTTAAATATCCTGATGCCTCTTCAAAACTTAATCCCCAAATTTCACAAAAAACTAATGGGTCAAGTTCTTTGATTTCTTCAGTTTGTGCGTTCATACTTTAGCTCAAAAGTTAAGTTTTGGGGTAATTGCCATTTCTGGCAGAAGCGATTGCCTTCTTTGTCCGGTGGCGATCGCTTTAATTTATGCTTGGCTCTTTTATATGAACTGGGCAAATGATTTCCCCTATGGTCATTTTGAAGCCTGACTTTGTTTAACCAACACTGAACGTAGGTACTGCCGACAAGCTGCTTCTCCCTTATAAATCAGAATCCGCAGCGCTTGTACTTCCTGCATTGGAGAAACACAGATTTCGGCAATCGCAGCAATCAAATTCTGTTGCTTCTGCACGTAATCTTGATGATGCTGCTCCAACACAGCAATTTTGGAGTTTAACTGCTGTATCTGCCGTAATGCTTGAGTTAAGGACGATTCTTTGTTTCGAGAGCGATTGTCTAAGGTTAACGTCATGTTATTGCTCCTTCTTTAGATAGTTGAAAGCCTTGCCAATCGGGGCATTTCGCGCCCTCAATGCCTTCGGGATGAACAGAACAAATTAAAGGGGAGCCGTTGTAAGAGATCCCGTGATAGTATTTGCAACCTATACAACTGGTGGGTCTATTTAAAGGTCGAGGTCGGCGCAACATAACTTGGTCAATTTCATTTTGACCAGTAATTCGGTCAACCATGAATGCTGTGATCCCAGCCCCGGCTATTGCTCCACTAATAACGTACATGATATTTCTGCCGAGATATTGAGTGCCGAAATATCCACAAATAATTGTTGCTGCTGCTGCACTGATGCCTTTGATGAAAAGACTACAATTCATCTTTTCTTACTTCTTTTTTACTGATGGTTCATTCTCAGTTAAAAGTCTGCCAAAATCGTAAATCGTTACAGTTGGCTTTGGTTCCGGCTCCGGTTTTGGTTTTGACTCGATTGCGAGTTCAGGACTACCCAACCCGACTGCATTTCTGATTTCTTGTTCCATATCAAAATTCTCATTTTTGAGTCATCTGCTTCATATCATCGATTGCATCCAAAACTTCCCCCAAAATATTGAAAGCATCGTTTAAAACCACGTCATTCAATGTAGAAAAGTATTCGGAGGATTCGATATTGCGATAATCTTGACTACTGCTAATAAGCCGCAGTGTATATTGACACCCTTGCAATATGGCTTGAATTTCTGAAGTAGTTAGCTTAATTTCCATTGGTGTGTTCTAACTTTGAAAAACTGAATCAATTTCGCCGTTATCAATAGCATTTTTGGCATGGCGAACAGCTTGCGTATGATTGTCAAAAGTTTGAGTTGGAGGTGATGCCCAAGTTGTTTTTAACAGACCTGTTTTTCCCACATGAACATCCACAGCGCCATCTGATAACTCGGCAGTCTCAATTTTGTAGCCTCCATGTTTGGTTTTGTACTCTTTCATTAGCGTTAACTAACCTAAAATTTATCTCGTTGAATACTAAAACTTGCTCCGACTAAAGAACTGCCTAAGAATGCAGAAAAACTGACCAACATTGCACCCAGGCAAATATTTTTCTGTTGCTCCCAAGCAGAGATGATTATGTTGGGATTAGCATTTGTGTCAATAATCTCCAGCCCCCAGCAAGCCATTGCTCCAACCCCTGAAAAGCCAGTCAAGAGTAGAGAGATAATTGCAGTTGTTTCTATCATGCGGTCTATGAATACTTTGGGGTTAAATCTTTTTCGAGTCCGACGAAGAACTAATTTATTACGAGTGTTTGAAGGCAAAGATGATTGATGAGTTACTTTCTGTGTTTTCATTTTGCATCCTCTAATTCAATAAAAACCCTGCACCAGTATTCTTAATCTTTACTTTTCTTTGATTGACTAACATTTGAATCACGCTAAGACTGAAGTTGATGTGGCATAATCGAGCGCTACCCCCACGACGACGAAAATACTGTAGGCACAAGGAGGAATGGTCAGCAGGGGCAGGATAAGTGGATTTTCTCGGCATAATGTTTCCTCTTTGATAATGCGAGTAAGTGTTTAGGCAGAAAAATTAAGAGCATGACTAGCTTTTTGCCAGTCACGCTCTTGAACCTTATAAATGTCGCCAGAAGTTCTTGCTGATAGTTTTGAGACTGACAACCTTGGGTTCTGCTGTTGCTTCAGGGACACCTGCACCAGCCACAGCAGCAGCAAGTGGTGCAGGTGCCCCTAACAGAGAATTGAGTAATTCTTGTTGATAGTCAATGTCTGCTACTGTGCGGTAAACTCTGTGATAATTTATCTGCATCCCCAAAGGTGTTGGGACAATTTTCAGATATTCATTAAGAGCAGATATATAGGTATCACCAAAATTCTGGAGAGCAACAGCCGGACGGATAATATTCAACAATTGAATAGCTCGTCTAATGTCTGCAACACTGCGGCTAGCATCAATATCTGGCTGACTTTCGCGGTAGCCTTTACCTTTTTTCTCGACTACCAGATTGTTAAATTTACTAACCGCCCTCTGATGATTGCCTAATGTGTGAACTTTGGTTTGCGCTTGATAACCAACTCGCCCCCACTGGACTGTCAAATTCCCATCTTCGACAATGGCCGCCCAGAATTTATTGCTGTTTCGGATAGCATCAACAAAGACTAAATAGATTTCCATGTTTTTAACCCAGTCAACTCCCTAACTTCTGGGCATTGCCCCATCGAATTTGATGTTGTAGTGCTTCAAGTAGGGTTTCAGCTTCCAGAGTTGTTAGCCCATTTAAAACAGAGCAGACATCCTCAAACAAGTTTTTATACAATGGATATGAAACTAATAAGCCCAGATTAGACAATGCATCCTCAAGTGCCTCAGCAACAGTATGCTTAGTAGAACTGTCTTTTTCTAACGTAAAAATGTAAGTTGCTAATGCCATTCGGAGCATAAGCTTAGTTTCTCTGTCCAACTTTTCTAAATACACACCATATTTATCAACCAGTTGGTCAATGGTTGGAGTCTGCCCATAATATGTAACTAAGTTTGTTGTCATGTTTCTTCGCCTTATTAACTATGTTAATTGGTTGCTAGTCCTTTACTAAAAGAAAGAGCGATCGCCCCATAGAATCAGGAGACAATCGCTTTCTCATCAGTTCATATTCCGAAACTTAGCAGCACGCAAAGATTGAGTTTTCGCTGCAACCACAGGGCTACTAGCCCGTCGTGCGGTAGATGCCCATGCCTGCATTCGCTCGACTGCCGCAGCGTCCTGAATCGCAAGCGGGGTAATGGTTTGACGACAAGCTTCGAGATCAGCAAGTGTTACCTGCTGCGGTCTATCCTCATCGAATGCCAGCAGAGCAGCTTCTGAAGCAAGGGTTTCCAGTTCTGCCCCTGAAAATTTCGCGGTGTTGGCAGCGATCGCTTCGAGGTACTCCGATTCCAGATGAATGCCAAAACGTTGTAGATGAATCCCCAGAATCTGGACTCGCTCAGGCTCCGTGGGAAGATCAACAAAGAAATTTTCGTCAAATCTTCCCTTCCTCTTTAGCTCACTTGGCAGTGCAGAGGGGTCATTGCAAGTTGCCACGACAAACACACCACACTATGATTCGGACATAAACGTGAGAATATTGCCCAGAATCCTCTGTGAGACTCCACTCGTGTCACCAGTTCCCGAAAGTGCTTTTTCTATCTCGTCCACCCATAAGACGCATGGTGCGATCGCCTCGGCAGTCTTTAAAGCCCGTCTGACATTTCCCTCAGACTCACCTACCAGACTGCCCAAAAGGGATGCAATGTCTAGCTGGAGCAATGGTAAATTAAGGATGTTAGCAATGTTTTTAGCCAATAATGTTTTTCCAGTACCGGGAGGCCCCGCAAGCAACACACCTTTTGGTTGAGGCAAGGAAAGCTCACGCGCTTCTTGTGTGAACAGCCGCCGCCGTCGATTGAGCCACTCACGCAACAAATCTAATCCTCCAAAGGAGATGCTAGCAGGCTTGCCCAATTCGATACCCATTTGAGACAACAGCCGAGTTTTATACTCGACTGCTTGGGGTATGAAATTACTATCAATTAAAATCCCATTTGATGTTAGCTTGTGTTTGACAGTTAACCGCAGGAAGTCGCTAATCTCCTCCAGGGTTAATCCCAAAGCAGCGCGAGAAAGAGATTCAATTTCACTTTTATTAAGGGAAATAGTGAAAGTCAATTCCTGTTCAATAGCAGACTGTTGTAGGTCATGCAAATAAGAATTGATATGAAGTAGTATTTGCTCAACTCCCGGCAGAGGAATTTCGCCGTAAGGGATTAAGCGTACAAGTGATTCATGTAATTGAATGTTTTGACCCAGCAGCACAATGCGTTTATCAGTCGGTTTGAGACGATGGTAGAGATTTTTTACCTTGCTAACAACCTCCCAAGATAACGAAGGCGAATTCTTCCCAATAAACGAGTGAATATCACCTAAGATAAAGATTCCATCACCACTAAAGTTAGCAATGTAGTCAAATACAAATAGTAGTGGATCAGCCTGTGGAGGTCTTTTGTACTCTGCAACTGGCTTAAACACCAATCCCCCATCTGCTGCGATTAAACATTGTTCTAAGGTTGATACCCCCAGATTCCAGAAGAACACCGGACTTGATAGCTTATTGTTAGCTTCAGTAGTCAGCCACTGAATAATCGTCGCTTCATCAGGAGACAGCACGTCAAGCGCTGCGATCGGAATTTGTGAATCGAGCGTGGAAAGCAGATTTGAAAGTTTCATTGTTTTTCAATTTGATAAGGAACTGGAGATAATTCGTCGTGTGTGTTTACGACTTTTACGATCACCTCATAGGCTTCGGCATCGCCGTCAAAAACTTCTGCTATACCGTTGTTCTCTTGGTAGGCAATCGCTGTTACTATTACATTCAAAAGTACGCACAAACCCTCTGTACTAGCTTTGATGATCACGGGTTGTCTTGGTTTTTGCTGGGCATAAACGTGAACAAATGGGTATTCTTTAGCTAATTCGTTCATGATTGTTTTTGAGGGGGGAAGAAAGTTGATTCCCCCGTGTTGATTACTGACGCAAACGTGTTTGATTACTGTTCGTAGTCCGAAGTTGTTGGGTTTGGGCTTCGTCCTTAAACCTGCGATCGCCCACAACTCCAAGTGCTTCTTCAAATGGTTGCGTAGCCGATAAACAACTCACTCCCTCGAACCCCTCCGCTTCCACTCGAACTTCACCTGTAGCGCTGTCGAAATGGATCAGTATTGAACGTTCCATATTTATCTCCGTGCAAATTGTTTAACTTCTTGATGTCCGGCAAAGGTTAGGCGTAGGGTTTGCACAGTGCCGTTGGTTTCTTCAGCGATCGCACATTCACCAAATTTTTCTTGTAACTCGGCGGCTTTGGCTCTCACCATCTGTTGTCCATAAGCCAGCATTAGTTTATTACTGAAAAAGTCTTGTCCCAACTTCGGAACTGTTTCGTAACTGTCGTGTATTATCTCGTACACGCCGCTTGACTGATTCCATTTGAACCCGATGTCTGCACGGGCTTTTATGGTGCAACCAGATACGATGATTTCAGCGCTTTGTCCTTGAGAGCCACCGTAGTATCCTTCTAGCCTAGTATCTGTTAAAGAATCCCATAATGTAGCGATTGCATCTAAGCCAAGTATTACTCTTCCTAAAAAGCAATCTGGCAGTCCTATTATTACTCATAGCCCTAATACTTTTCTAGATGGTGTAATTGATAAAGCTGATGCAAATGAATTAATAACAAAAACTCGATTAGATTGTGCAGTTATTGGACGTATTAGCGCTCTTGAAAACGAGATATTAGAAATACGATTTGCCAATTGTTTATCACCATCTAAATCAGAAAGAGGATCTTTACAAGATATCTTACGAGTACATAAATTTTTACCAGGTCAAGTGTATCGCTCAGAAATATTACCATCACAGGGCTATCATCCTCCACAAACAGTAAATAGATTAGTACCTCATGTAACCATATTTGATGGTGGAACTGGGTTTATTAAATGGCGTGATGACTGGCGTAATTCTCACTGGATAATTTTACTAGAGCGTACAGAACCCCACTTTCAAGAATCAGTATATATTATCAAATCTGATTATGCAAACCGTGTAAATGGGGAAGAAATACCAAATATTATCCCGGTTCCTCCTGGTGTTGAAATGGTCGTTTATCAGGAAACTTGCCAATGACTTATATTTCGCTATCAACTGTAGACAAAATTTATTCATATAGCAGCCTTGTAAAAATTAAACAAAATCTTATAGTACATACTGATTTTCGTATTTTTTGCCTGTCGCTGAAAAAGTTTGAGCTGTTACTTGGTGAAAATGTAGAGGAAGATTACTGGAAAAATTTCTTACGCCCCTTGAGACAGTATCGATTTAAATTGTGTGCAGCACCGTTACCATTTAACCATCCTATAGCTTGTCAAGCTGAAACTATTAAATTTATAGAAAGGCAACTGAAAAATTGCAAATTTATATATCAAGACTTTGCCTCAGCAGCAGATGAGATATTCAATCTTATAATAAATTTGTCAAAATCTCATGAAAATCCACAGCTAGATTTTATAGCAACAAATTATCCGAATGCATCTATAGTACTCAAAGAATCATACCTGATTGCTCCACTAGAGGATTTATTATCTAAAATTCCTCAACTACACAAAACTTCGATACTAGTACCATCTCAGTTACGTACAAATAGTTGTTATGAGAAATTAGTTGTTATTGGTGCAAGTCGTTGGTTTCCTGATTATATTTTTACTGCACCACGAACTCATGAAATAGATATAGTTCACTACAGTTGTATAAAAGATAAATGGCAGTATAAACCAGTATTTGTTGCCTCTTTAGATAATATATTACCATCAAACTTTGTCTATTTACCGATTTCTAAGAAGGAAGAGGTAAACATAAAAACTACCGAAAACCTTTCAGAAGGCATTGAAGCAGATGAAATCATACCTCCGAGCATAAATTGGATTAAGATTGCTAAAAAAATATCTACTTTTTCATCATTTAGTGACAACGAAGAAACTATCGAAGCACGTTTGTTTTTCTTAGAGAAAAACACGGCTGTTTTTCTTGATATTAATGCTAAAACTATTGTAATTGATTTAGTAGAAGATGACGAATTACAGGTAAAAAAAGAACTTGTTACTGATATTGAAATAGGTATGTTTATTATTCTCCGCACAAATGGTGGCGGTGACTATATCATTCCCTTAGCCAACCATATCTTGGGAGAAAAAGCTCAAAATTTCAGAGAGTTACAGCAACTGTGGAAAGTTCGCCTCAATAAAAAAGTAGATTCTAGCAGCTTACATGATGTTAGCTGGAGGCTAGTACAATTAGGTTCTAAGATGGCTAAAAAAGAGCAAAATATTCGTAATTGGATGTCTAACAGAAACATCAGACCCCACGAGCAAGAAGATTTTGACGCAATATTAACTTTTGTTGGTTTAGGAGATAGATTAAAAGAGTTTCATGAAGCCGCAGATAAAATTGATAGCGCTCACCGCAAAGCGGGTAAACATATCCGTCAATTACTTCTGCACAAAGTTTGTAACTCTAACTTACAACAACTAGAGCAAATAGGCAAAATGGATTTTGAACTCCCCAAAGCTGATGGCGGTAGTATGACTGCATTTAGAGTAGTGGAGATTAATACAGAAGCAATTACGATTCCTTATTCAAAAATTTCACATCCCTTTCAACTAGATGGTGAATTTATCAATGACTGAACATATAGCAAATAGAGATAAAATTATTCAATCACTTCGAGAAGAGCTTGTAGGCCCATCACCGCAAGGAGAATTAATAAATTGTTCTGGTGAAATTACTTTTAATTTTGCGAAAGAAGGTTTTTATAATCCCTGGCGGCAAGATAATGGTGAGGAAATTCTACAAAGAGATCCGCCTAGAATAAGATATGGCGTTGGTGTTCTTTACCCATTGGGTACAAAATTAGAAGATGATAATTTAACATTAAGCCAGCTAGATAAAAATTCTATTCAAGATAATCAGCCTGAAGAGATAGAGATAATTACAGATGAGGTTAAGGAAGACCTCGAAAAAATTAAAGAAAAAGTATCCGAAATAGCTGAAGATAATGCAGATGATTTTGACTTGTCAGCAGCTAACGCATCTAAACCTAGTAGTATAGGAATCAGCTTTTTGGCAGAGTTTTCAGAAGATTCCGTTCTTGTAATCCAAACTTTCGATTCCGGTCGTTATCGCCCCAAAAAAGTTAAAGTTGAAGGAAATGAAAGAACTTGGTGGCTGCGTAGCCCAGTTAATTTTACAGCAGAGTTTTCTGCTGTAAAACTCTGTTCTATGGAAGAGAAGAAGCATATTAAAATTGAAAAAATAGATGGACTTCAACTGAATATTGAGGTATTTTCTAGACCAGATCAAAAAAAACGGGAAGCAGGGTGGTTTCATACAAAGAAAGAAAAAACTTTGTGCAGTTGATTGGAGAGGGCGCGTTGTGCTTGAGGAATAGTTCGGAAACCGAGTTTGCGGGC